>JAUYBY010000112.1 GCA_030692925.1 Candidatus Zixiibacteriota bacterium
TAAGTTTTCTTTGCTGCTCAGGGAATTAAAAGAGCTCCCTGCAGAGGAAAAACCCAAGGCAGGCGAAAGCGCAAATTCTCTCAAGAAAAAGTTGGATGAGCTTCTGCAGTCAAGGCTCCTGACGCTTAAGGAGAAGGAGCAGAAAACTCCAAAGGAGTTCTTCGACTTCACGCTCCCCGGGCGCAGGAGCTGGGAAGGGAAACTGCATCCTCTTACCCAGGTTCTTGACCGGATAATAGAGATATTCTACGGTATGGGATTTGAGGTGGCACAGGGTCCGGACATAGAAACCAATTATTATAATTTCGATTCCCTGAATTTTCCTAAAGACCATCCTGCCAGAGATATGCAGGATACTTTTTATCTGGCAAACGATTTAGTTCTTAGGACTCATACTTCGCCAGTTCAGGTTCGGGTTTTTGAGAAAAAAAATCCTCCAGTCAAAATCCTTGCTCCGGGAAGAGTTTACCGACACGAGGCTATCAATGCCAGGAGCTACTGCCTTTTTTATCAGGTAGAAGGTTTCTATGTGGATGAGGGTGTGACCTTTGCTGATCTAAAGGGGGTTCTGGTTGCCTTCGTAAAAGAGTTTTTCGGCAGGGATGTAGAGCTCCGGTTCCGTGTAAGTTTCTTCCCTTTTACCGAGCCTTCGGCTGAGGTGGACATCAGATGTATTATCTGTAAGGGAAAAGGATGCAGTGTCTGTAAATATAGAGGCTGGCTGGAGATTTTGGGAGCTGGGATGATCGATCCAGAGGTCTTCAAAGCTGTGGGTTATGATCCAGAGAAATATACCGGCTATGCCTTTGGGCTGGGCGTGGACAGGATCGCCATGCTGAAATACCGGATTGATGACATCCGTCTGTTCTATGAGAATGATCTGAGATTCTTAAGACAGTTCTGAAACGGATTTTTTTTCAGAGGCTGCTGTTTCATTAAATAATAATTCATATAAAAGCAAGCTTGAAATCAGATGAAAGTAAGTTATAAATGGCTTAAGGAGTTAGTCGATTTCAACTGGTCAGCCGAAGAGCTGGCGGATAAGCTGACTTTTGCTGGTCTGGAGGTTGAGTCAATCGAGCCCTGGGGCACGAGTCTCGATAAAGTTATTGTGGGGCAGATCAAAAAGATTGAAAAACCTCCGGATGCAGAAAAGCTTTCTGTCTGTCAGGTTGATGCTGGAAGAGAGGTTTTGCAGGTAATATGCGGGGCAAAAAACGTAAAAGCAGGGATGAAAGCTCCTTTAGCTTTAATCGGGGCAAAGCTTCCTGCAGGTCTGCAGATTGAAAAGGCAACTTTAAAAGGGATTGAGTCTTCCGGGATGCTCTGCTCTGAAAAAGAACTGGGAATTGGTGAGGAGTCAGAAATAATAATGGTTTTAGAGGATGCCCTAAGAATTGGTGATCCTTTGAGCACCGCCTTAGATTTAGAGGATTTCGTTCTGGATATAGATATTACTCCAAATCGTCCGGATGCTTTATCTATGATTGGAATAGCCAGGGATGTGTCCGCACTCTCCGGGGGTAAGCTCAAAAAACCTGAATTTCAACTGAAAGAAATCGAAGAGCTTGCGTCACAATGGATCGAGGTTGTAATCGACGACCCCTCAGGTTGTCCGCGATATGCTGCCAGGGTAATAAAAAACGTTAAAATCGTTAAATCACCTTTCTGGCTTAGAAGAAGATTAGAATGTTGCGGGATGAGAGCGATCAATAACGTGGTAGATGCTACCAATTATGTTTTGCTCGAAACCGGGCATCCTCTGCATGCTTTTGATTACAACCTCTTTACCTCACTTTCAGGTAAATCAAAAAGGGTTCAGGTGCGCAGGGCGAAGGATAAAGAGAAATTCTTCACTCTGGACGGCGTTGAGAGAACTTTGAGTCCTGAGGTTCTTCTCATAACTGACGGAAATAGACCTGTGGCTATTGCCGGAATTATGGGTGGGATGGAAAGCGAAGTCACAGAAAAGACTAAAGATGTTCTCCTCGAAAGCGCCTATTTCGACCCCAGAGTCATTCGCAGGGGAAGGATTTCCTTAGGGCTTATTACCGAAGCTTCCTACCGGTTTGAAAGAGGGGCTGATCCGAATGTCATAATCAAAGCGGCTGACCGGGCTTCATATTTGATGCAGAATCTTTGCGAAGGAAAGGTCTTAAAAGGTGTCGTGGATAACTATCCGAAGCCTCTATGTCCTGTCAAGATACCTTTCAGACCTGAAAGATGCTCAAAGGTCCTGGGAATAGGCATAGGCGAAAAGGAAATTGAGAATATCCTCGGCAATCTTGAATTAAAGATCAGTGAGAAAAGTTCTTCGAGCTTATTAGTAGAGGTACCGACTTTCAGGCCAGATTTGGCCCGGGAAATAGATTTGATCGAGGAGATTGCCCGGATTTATGGCTATGATAAAATTGAAAGCAGTTTCAGGGCTGGAGGGGAGCTTTTTACCGCGATTTCTGAAGAAGAAAGGCGGATAAGAAAAATAAAGAGCTTCTTAACAGGCAGAGGTCTGTTCGAGGTCATCTCCAACAACTTAGTTGATCCGATCAAGATGTCCAGGATAGATTCCTCAAAAGAAGCAATAAGGATATTAAATCCTCTCAATGAAGAACTTTCGGTTTTGACCACATCCTTAAGTTATAACCTGCTCTCCATCATTTCCTGGAATCTGAACAGGAAGGAAAAGGACCTGAGGATTTTTGAATTAGGAAAAGTCTTCTGGTCGACTGAGAAAAAACAGCCAGAGGAAAGGCTTAAGTTGGAGATTGCCCTTTGCGGAAGAAAAACCCCAGTTTTCTGGGGAGAGGAAGAAAAACAAGTGGATTTTTATGACCTGAAAGGGGTTCTGGAAGATCTCCTTCGCGGGTTGAGAATAGAAAGATTCAACTTTTCGCCTAAAGTGTCGAATCTTTTCTCTGAGGGGATGAGTTTTGAACTTCATAGCCAGGAAAGGGTTTTGGGAAGTCTGGGGAAGGTATCAAAAGAAATGTTGAAACTTTTCGACCTTGAGCAGGAGGTTTTCCTGGCGGATATAGATTTTCAAGCGCTTTCCGAACTAATTCCTCCAGCAGGCTTTTATACCCCTCTTCCCAAATTCCCCAGAGTGGAAAGGGATATCTCCATGCTGGTGGATGAAGATAAGTTATGCGCAGACCTGGAAAAGGCGATAATAGATATGGGGGGAAAGATGGTGGAGAAAGTCTACCTTTTTGACCTTTACAGGGGTTCACAGGTGCCTAAGGGTAAAAAGAGTTTAGCCTATGCTATCTGGTACCGTTCTGAGGAAAAGACCCTTACGGACGAGGAGGTCGAAGAGGTGCACAAAAGAATAATAGAGGGGCTTAAAACAGGTTTCGGAGCCGAGCTCAGGGAGTAAAAAAGGAGGTTTTCTATGCAGTGGGAGAGCTTTGAGAAGTTAGAGCAGAAAATTAATCAGGTTCTGGAACAAGTCGATAAATTAAAAGAGGAGAATGAACAGGTAACTAATTCCTACAACATCCTGTCATCTAAGTTCTTTGAGATTGAGGAAAAGAATAAGAGCCTGGCTAAGGAAAATATCCAGCTAAAAGCTCAAATAAAAGAGAGGGAGGAGAGTATAAAGAGTAAGGAGGAGAAAGTTAAGGGGAAGATAGACAACCTCTTAGCTCGGATTGAGAGTATTAAATAAATTTTTTACTTGACAAGTTTAAATTAATACTTTATAATTTTTAGGTACAAACTTAATATAAATCAAGTTAAGTGGAAAAAGACGGTATTTAAAATAATTCAAGATGTCGCAAGAACTCCAAGAGGATAAGAAACAAAGTATTAAAGTGAATATTTACGGTCAGGAATATCCTATAAGGTCGGAAGCAGATGCAGCGTATGTTAAGCAGATAGCTGAATACGTTGACCGGAAGATGAAGGAGGTAGCTGAAAAAATTCCTGCCCGTATCCATAGTCAGCTTGCTGTTTTAGCCGCCTTACATATTGCAGATGAGCTTTTTAAGGAACGGGAAGATAAGGAGAAGAAGCTATCAGAGGTTGAGGAAAAGACCCAGTCTCTGATCGAGTGGTTAGACACTAAGCTGATACAAGAATAGTTTTTAAACCAGATTTAAACCCACTTAACTTGAGGTCTTTGCCGTAGGCAGAGACTTTCAGTCTAGTGGGTTTTTTGTTATAGAAGGAGGAAAAGATGAGTATGACGCTGATTGTTGCTGGAGTAGCGGTTGCGGTTCTGGCATTTTTTATGGGCTGGTTCATAAGCCGACGGATTGGTGAGACTAAGCTGGCTAAAGCTGAAGAGCTGGCAAAGAAAATTGTCCTGGAGGCGGAAAAAGAAGCTGAATTCAAGAAGAAAGAAGCGATCTTAGAGGCAAAGGATGAATGGTATAAGACCAAGGTTAATTTCGAGAGGGAACTTGCTAACAAGAGGATGGAATATCAAAAAGTCGAGAAAAGGCTTCAGGAAAGGGAGGTCAATCTCGACCGTAAGGTAGACATACTTAATAAAAAAGACCGGGACATACAGAATAAGGAAAAAATCCTTTTTGCCAGGGAGAAGGCGATAAAAACCAGAGATGAGGAGTTAAACCGGTTAATTTCTGATCAGAACCGGCAACTGGAGAGGATTGCCCAGATGACCTCTGAGGAAGCCAAAAAGATATTGATGGCGAACTTAGAGAATCAAGCCCGGCAGGAAGCAACCCAGCTTATAAAGGAAATCAAAGAGAAAGCTGAAGAGACTGCGGAAAAAGAGGCGAAAAACATCATCATCTCTGCCATTCAGAGATGTGCGGCTGACCATACTGTGGAGTCCACAGTTTCAGTGGTAAGTCTTCCGAATGAGGAGATGAAGGGCAGGATTATCGGAAGAGAGGGAAGAAACATCAGGTCTTTTGAGACCGCAACTGGTATAGACGTCATAGTAGACGATACTCCTGAGGCGGTCATACTCTCCGGTTTTGACCCGATCCGCAGAGAGATCGCCAGGATGGCACTGGAGAAACTCATCTTAGACGGCAGAATTCATCCGGCGCGGATAGAGGAGATAGTAGCTAAAGCCCAGAAGGAGATGGATGTAATCATCAAAGAGACCGGTGAGCAAGCCTGTTTTGACGTGGGGATTCACGGGCTTCATCCTGAGCTTATCAAAATCTTGGGAAAACTTCAATACCGGACCAGCTATGGCCAGAACGTTCTTCAGCATTCAAGGGAAGTGGCATTTATAGCCGGGTTGATGGCGGCTGAACTGGATTTAGATGCAAATCTAGCCAAAAGGGCTGGACTTTTGCATGACATCGGTAAAGCAGTGGACAAGGAGACAGAAGGAACTCATTCCCAGATAGGATATAATATTGCCCAGAAATATGGTGAGCATCCTTTTGTTTTAAATGCCATACTTTCGCATCATGAGGACGTGCCGATGGAATCACCCTATTCGATTTTAGTTCAATCTGCAGATGCCATTTCAGGAGCTCGTCCAGGTGCTCGTCGTGAAACCTTAGAGGGGTATATAAAGAGACTGGAGAAGTTAGAGGAATTAGCTGACTCCTTTAAGGGTGTTGCTAAGGCTTACGCTATCCAGGCTGGCAGAGAGGTAAGGATAATCGTGGAGCATGAGCAGATAGACGATAATTCAGCCGCCAATTTAGCTCAGGAGATTGCCAAGAAAATCGAAGCGGAGATGGAATATCCCGGCCAGGTGAAGGTAACGGTCATAAGAGAGACACGAGCAGTGGAGTATGCGAAATAAAGATTATGACGGATGACGAATTACGAATGACGAATTAGTTGTTGGGGCAGGACAATGTCCTGCCCTTTCTCATTTCTGAAAAAATCATGTAGGGGTGGGACTTGTTGAGCTTTGCGAAATCCCGCTCTGCGGGGTCCCCTCCCGTTTTCTTTTGTGACCATCGTCCGCTCAGGCGGACTGACCCGACGGGAAACTAGGGTTGACGTAGGGACAGCCCTTGTTGAGCGAAGCGAAATCCATTTTTTATCTGGATGGCTGTCCGCATTAGAGTTAGGACAGGGACAAGCCCTGTCCCTACATAAAATT
>JAUYBY010000057.1 GCA_030692925.1 Candidatus Zixiibacteriota bacterium
TAGGTAAGGCGGTTATTGTAGCTAAAACCCCTGGGGTTATTGACTATGTAGAAGATGGGGAGAATGCTTTATTTTATGAACTGGCTAATCCCAATGATCTAAGAGAAAAAATTGAGTTCCTCTTAAACAACCCAAGTGAAATCGAAAGATTGGGAGCAAACGCCAGAAAATCGGTCGAGTCGCACTATAACGAAAAAAATATGGCACAAAATATTTATTTTGCCATTAAAGATCTATGTTAACAAAATTTAGTAAAAGGGGCTATGAATAAGGTTTTGTTTCTTGATACGGAGCATAAAAGATTCTCTTCAGTATTTTTTGAGGAGCTTTCATTAAAAGTGGGTGAGATGGATATTATCAAAATGAAAATGCCACCTTTCCATCTTAATTATGGGCCAACGTTTTTTTCTAAGATTACTCGAGTCTGGTTGCCATTTTTTCTATTTGCTATCAGGGGATTTCGAAAAGGTCTAAGGTATGATATTGTAGTCTCTTGGAGTGGTGTAGTGGGCTTGTTTCTGGGATTTTTCAAGCTCATCTTTTTCCTAAATAAGCCCAAATTATTCGTCACCACTTTCATCTTCAGACCGAGAAAAAATAAAATCGCGACTTCAATCCGTTTTTGGTTCTTTAAGGCCTGCGTGAAAAAAATGGATGGAATTATATGTCATTCAAGCGATGAGGCTAATTATTATAAGACTCTATTTCATCTGAACGATAATAAAATAAAGTTTGTTCCATATGGTATTGAGCTTCCAAAAGTTAATTTTCAAAATAACGGAGAAGAACCATATATAGCAAGCGCGGGTAAAAGTAATCGTGACTATGAACTTCTAAAAACAGCAATAACTGGAATAGAAACAAAAGTGAAGATTTATTGTAGCCGCGATTATAAAGCATTAACGGATGATGAAAAAAATCCTAATCTGGAAGTACATTTTGATACTCCATTAAAAGAATTTCTTGAGGGTTTGAATAATGCACTTTTTGTAGTAATTCCTCTTAAATTTCCAGAGTTTTCATCAGGTCAGCTTGTTTTACTTCAGGCAATGGCATTGGGTAAAACAGTTATTGCTACTGATTGCTGGGGGACCAGAGATTACATTAAACATATGGAGAATGGTATCTTAGTTGCGCCGGGTGATGAATTTGAACTGCGGGAGAAGATTCTCTATCTCTCAAGTAACCCAAGGGAGATTGAAAGAATGGGAAGAAACGCCAAAGAAACTGTGGAAGAATCTTTTAACATCCGTTCTTTTGCCTCAGCTATTGGGAACTATATAAAAGAGAGGGGTTGTTAATGGAAATGACTTTATCCACGTCAGAATACGTAAATTGCAACATCTGTGGGATAGATGAGGCCGAATTGGTTTTTGTAGCCAAAGAAAATCAATTCAACCTGGATGGGCATTTTAAAATAGTTAAATGTAAAAAATGCGGTTTGGTTTATGTGAATCCACGTCCTACTAAAGAAAATATAGGATTTTACTATCCAGAAGGAAAATACTATACACACTGTGAACCATCTAAAAACAAACCCTTGCGACATAAAATAAAGCGTTTAGTGATTAGGAGTATACCCGGATACGATACCAAGACAGGAAGATTTAAAAAACTTTTAGGAACCATCTTGGAGAAATTTTTATCCGGACAGATATGTAACATTGTTCCTTTCAAAGAAAACGGAAAGATTTTAGATGTTGGCTGTGGAAATGGGGAGATGATTGGTTGGATGGAAGAATATGGTTGGAAGACTTATGGAGTGGAAATTAGCAAAGAAGCATGTGAACAAGCGGAGAAGCAAGGTATACAGGTTTTCTATGGAGAATTACAGAATGCCCATTTCCCTTCAGAATTCTTTGATGTTATTACTGCGAACCAAGTCTTAGAACATGTGTATGATCCCTTAGCTTTGCTGAAGGAATGCAATCGCATATTGAAAGAAGATGGCCTTCTGATTATAGGCTGCCCTAACTTTGGGTGTTTCGATAGCAGATTATTTAGTAAAGATTGGTCAGCACTTCAAGTACCTACTCACCTTTATCATTTTACTCCTTCAACTCTGAACAGAATCCTTAAAACTGCAGGGTTTGAAATTAATAAGTGGAAATTTAAAATTCCATTTCCCTTTTGCGATCAGCCCAGTATCAAAATCTATAAAGAAAACAATAAAAATATTTATTTAATACATCTGCTCAAATTGATATTAAAGGCATTCTTGTTTAAAGGAATTAAATGGATTTTTAGTACGAATCGGGGCTCAAAATTTTCTGTAAATCTTAATGTGTATGCTTCAAAAACTTCTGGAGGAGAATATTAAATGAATCCTGTTATGGGTGAGCTAAAGCCAAAAACACAGTTGGAATATACTAATTGCGATCCTGAGGTGAAGAGAAATCTGATGATTGCCGATACAAAAAATCAGTGGGGGTTTAGTTTCTCCGAAAGAAAATTAGGGGGCGCTGATTTTCTCGAAAATTTTTGAGAGTCGGTTTTTTTCAAAACCAGGGACGGAAACTTGAAGTTTCCTCGATTTGCATATCCTGAATACAAAGTTTGAGAAAATGATATGAAGATTTTATTTGTGAACAAATACTATCATCCCAGCGGGGGACCGGAGACGGTTATGTTGCAGTCCAAGGAGAAGTTGGAATCCTTGGGGAATGAGGTTATCCTTTTCTCGATGCAGCACCCCAGGAATCTTGAGACATGCTATTCTAAATACTTTGTCTGCAATGCGGATTATAATAACTCTAACTCCTTCTTCAATAAAGCCAAAATGTCTCTGAACATCTTCTACTCTCTGGAAGCCAAGAAGAAAATGGAACTCCTTTTAGAGGAGGAAAAACCGGATTTAGCTCATCTGCACAATATCTATCACCAGATCTCCCCTTCCATTCTTCCAGTTTTGAAGAAAAAGGGGGTTCCTGTGGTTATGACCTTGCACGATTTTAAACTGGTCTGTCCTAATTATACTTTTCTGCGGAAGGGGGACCCCTGCGAGAGCTGTGAAGGAAAGCATTTTTACAGGGCGGTAATCCATAAATGTGTGAAAAATTCTTACTGGAAAAGTTTAGTCTGCGCTGTAGAAATGTATTTGCATAAAATCCTTAGAATATATGAAAGTGTAGATCGTTTTATTGTGTTAAGTCAATTCTCCAAAGAGAGATTCATTAGCTATGGTTTGCCAGAAGATAAACTAACATTTTTACCCAACTATATAGAGATACCCTCTTTACCAAAAAGTGAAGCACAGGAAAGATACATACTATTCTTTGGTAGGCTTTCAGATAAAAATGGGATATTTACTTTAATAAAAGCAATGAAACGACTTCTTGAAATTAAGCTTTTGGTTTTGGGTGAAGGTGAACAGAAAGAGCTTATCCAGAATTATATTAGAGAGAATAAGATGGAAAATGTTCAAATTCTTGGTTTTAAAAAAGGAGAGGAACTCAGAAAGCTGATTCGTGAGTCATCTTTTACTGTATTTCCTAATCACTATTATCACCTTTGTCCAATGACGATTCTGGAGTCCTTTGGTTTCGGAAAGCCAGTTATCGGCTCGAATTTAGGAAGCGTTCCGGAGCTAATCGAGGATGGGGTAAACGGGCTTTTGTTTGAGCCGAAGAATGTGGACGATCTGGCGGACAAGATCAGATACTTATTTCATCACCCGCTTTTAGCAGAGAAAATGGGGATTTCTGCCAGGAAAAAAGTGGAGGAGAAATATTCAGAGGAGGAGTATTATAAAAAGCTTTTAGGCTTGTACGATAGCCTTATTAAGAACGGGGGCACAAAGAATGTTTAAAAACACGGAACTGGCAATAATGCCGACTTTCAGATGTAATGCTCATTGCCAGATGTGCCATATCTGGCAGTATCCGAGCAGAAGGGAAGAGGAGATAGCCCTTGACGACCTGGATAAACTTCCGCAAGGTTTTGCCCGCATCAATCTCGGCGGAGGCGAGCCTACCCTGAGGAAAGATATACTGGAAATGGCGGACCTTCTTTCAAAAAAGACCAAACATCTGGAGATCAGCACCAATGGCTATTTTACCGATAAATTAGTTTCCATTGCCAGGAAACATCCGGATATCAGGATAAGGATAAGTTTAGAAGGACTGCCCAGGAAAAATGATGAGATTCGCGGTATAAGAAACGGGTTCGACCGGGCAATGAGGAGTATGCTCAAACTCAAACAAGCAGGGATAAAAGACATCGGCTTTGCCATAACCATCTCCCATCGAAATGCGGAAGAGCTGGTGGATTTATATCATCTGTGTGCTTCTATGGGAGTTGAGTTCAGCCAGTGCGTGGTGCACGATGCCTGGCAGTTCCGGGTGCCTTACAATGTAATTGAGAATAAAACCGAAGTTATAAGCCAGATAAAACATTTCATCCGGGAATTACTCCTTTCAAAAAGAAAAGACCTATCTCTGAAAGTCAAAGATTGGTTTCGGGCTTATCTTAACCGGGGATTTATAAATTTCATCCGGGGCGACCAGAGGCTTCTTCCCTGTGGGGCTGGAACGGATATAGTCTTCATTGATCCGTATGGGGAAGTTTATCCTTGCAACGCCCTTAAGAAATCGATGGGGAATATAAAACAGAAAAGTTTTGAGGAGATCTGGAACGGCTTTCAGGCACAGAAAGCCAGAAAAATGGTCTCTGAATGTAAGGATAATTGCTGGATGGTCGGAACTTCCAGACCCGCGATGAGAAAAAATATCCTGAAGCCCAGCATTTGGGTATTAAAGAACAAGCTAAGGTTACTTTTTAGGAAAGACGTAATCTGGAATATGGAGGATAAGCTTGATTTCTCAGAAAAAGAAGAAATTAAAGATAAAGAAGAAAACCCTTATCAGTTGATACATTCTTAGGAGAGAAAAATGGAAAAGGATTTTTGCCAATTGTGTGGTAAGGATGATTTTGAAGAAATTCCAGTTAGACATACCTTTAATGATTACAATTATAATTTAATCCATTGCAACAATTGCAATCTTATCACCGTTGACCCAATGCCTTCGTCAGAGACAGTAAAAAGTTTTTATCGTGATGAATACTTTGAGAAAGATTATAGATGTGGAGTTAAAAGTCATAGCTACTATGAAGAGGAATCCGCTGCAATTGAGAAAGCAAATCAAGTGTTACCTATTGTGAAGAATTTGAAGCCGCAAGGAACTCTTTTAGAAATTGGGTGTGCAGGAGGAACTTTTTTGGATCAGGCTTCAAAGAAAGGCTATCAAACGATGGGGGTAGAAGTCTCCACATCAATGAGTCAGAAAGCCTCAGAGCTTTACGGGGTAAAGGTGAGACAAGGAGACTTTGAGGAATTGGAATTTATGGATGAGTCGTTTGACATAGTTTGCATGTTTGATGTGTTTGAGCACCTCAGAGAGCCAAGGAAGGCTTTAGAGAAAATCTATAAGATTTTGAAACACACGGGGATAGTTGTAATAGATGTTCCAACTACAAAGAATGCCTTGGCCTTCAAGCTTTCTGTAAATCTTCTAAAGATTTTTAAAAAGACAAGAAGGATTTCATCGCCCCCTTATCATCTTTATGAGTATCTTCCTAACACACTTCAAGGTTTTATGAGCCAGGTTGGGTTTAAGCCATGTGAGGTACGAAAATATGCAACGCCTCCTTGGAAATACTTAAACGAAGATGAGTCTAAGATCAAAAAGTTAGTATTGGGCACAGTAAGATATTTGAACTATTTCTTGAGCATAACTTTCAAGATCTACACTGATAGGTTGTTGGTCATTGCTAAAAAAGGAGATGACCAAGAATGAGATATTTCGTTACCGGCGGAGCAGGTTTTATTGGTAGTCATTTGGTGGACAGGTTAATCCACCAGGGTGAGGTTACAGTATATGATAACCTCTCCTCTGGAAAGATTGAATTCATCTCCCAGCATTTTGGCAAGCCGAATTTTAGTTTTATCCAGAAAGACCTTCTGGATTTAGATGATCTGAAAGAGCTGATGAAGGGTCACTCAATAGTCTTCCATTTAGCCGCTAATCCAGATGCTCGTTTGGGGATTGAAGATACAACTCTTGATCTGAAACAAGAAACTTTAGCTACCTACAACGTCCTGGAGGCTATGAGGGTGAATGGAATAAAAAAGATTGTTTTCTCCTCCTCCGGCACAATCTATGGGGAGACACCAGTGATTCCCCTGCCTGAAGAGTATGGTCCGGTTCTGCCCATCTCTTTGTACGGCGCAGCTAAACTTGCCTGCGAGGGTTTGATCTCTGCTTTCTGCCATACTTTTGAGATGCAGTCCTGGATTTTCAGGTTCTCCAATATCATTGGTCCCAGGGGAACCCACGGAGTAATATTTGACTTCATTCACAAGCTCAAAGAAAATCCTGAGGAGCTGGAGATTTTAGGGAATGGGACCCAGGAGAAACCTTATCTATCAGTCGAGGACTGCGTGGAGGGGATCCTGTTTGGCTTGAAAAACTCATCTGAAAAAGTAAACCTTTACAACTTAGGGTGTGAATCGACCACCGACGTTAAAACCATAGCTAAAATGGTGACAGAACAGATGGGCTTGGAAAAGGTCAGGTTTAAATATACCGGAGGAGACCGCGGCTGGAAAGGGGATGTTCCGCAGGTGAGGTTCAATATCGAAAAGATGAAAAAATTAGGCTGGAAACCGACCCTCTCTTCGGATCAGGCAGTTTTGAGCACAATAAAAAGCTTAATTCAGGAGATACTGGAGGAAAAAGTATGCAGATGGTAATCCTGGCAGGAGGATTAGCCACAAGGCTAAGGCCCTTGACTTTAAAATTGCCCAAATTAATGCTTCAGATAAAAGGGCGACCTTTTTTGGAATATCAACTGGAGCTTTTAAAGGAGTATGAGATAAAGGATATCCTCCTTTGCGTGGGATATAAGGGTGAGTTGATCAAAAATCATTTCGGAGATGGCAGAAAATTCGGGGTGAATCTTTCTTACAGTTTTGATGGAGACAAACTCTTAGGCACAGCTGGTGCTTTGAAAAAAGCCTATAAGCTCTTAAATGAAAATTTCTTCCTGATGTATGGGGACTCCTATCTCCCTTACGATTATCAGAAAATTGAGGAGTCCTTCAAAAGGTCAGATAAACTTTCATTAATGGTCGCTTATAGGAATCAAAACAGATTTGATAAGAGTAACCTCTTAATCCAGGACGGCATGATAAAGCTTTATGATAAAACTCTCAGGGGCGAAAAGTTAGAATACATCGACGCCGGGCTTTCCATCCTTAAAAAAGAGGTCTTGAATTTAGTGCCTGAGGAGGAGCCTTATGACTTAGAGGAACTCTATAGAACTCTCATTTCCGAAGAGGAGATGTCAGCTTTTGAAGTAAAGCAGAGGTTTTACCAGATAGGCTCTTTTGAGGGGTTCGAGGAATTCAAAAATTTAGTAGAAAAGGGGGAGAGAATTTATGATCGTCACTAGGACACCGGTAAGGATACCTCTGGGTGGGGGAGGCACAGACCTTCCTTCCTACTACACCCAGTATGGCGGGTTTTTAATCAGCGCTGCCATAGACAAGTATATTTACATCACCGTGAACAAAAGATTCGAGAAAAGTATACGGGTAAGCTATTCCTCAACTGAGATTGCTGATTCGTTCGATGACATCAAACATCCGATTGTCAGGGAGGCATTAAAGCACCTGAAGATAGACTCAGGGATCGAGATCACCTCCATAGCTGATGTCCCGTCCAACACGGGATTGGGAAGCTCCTCCTCTTTCACAGTAGGTCTGCTGAACGCCCTTCATACCTACAAGAATGAAAAGGTTAATGCAAAAGAGCTGGCTGAGGAAGCTTGCTATATCGAAATCGAGCTGCTGAAGGAGCCGATCGGAAAGCAGGACCAGTATGCGGCCGCTTTCGGAGGGATTATCTGCCTGGAGATTGACAGATTAGGGAGCGTTAAAACGATTCCCTTGAAATTGTCAGAGGATTCTTTAGACCAGTTGGAGAGTAATACTTTGCTATTCTACACTGGGATAAAAAGGTCTGCCTCAGAGGTTTTGGGTTCTCAGAATAAAAATGCCAGCCTGAATCAGGAAAAGGTTGTCCAGGGAATGCACCAGATCAAAAAGATTGGCCTGGAGATAAAGGAGGCATTTGAAAAAGAGGATCTGGAGACTTTTGGAAAACTCTTAGACCAGCACTGGCAAATCAAGAAAACTCTTTCAGACAAAATAACCCAGGATAAGATAGATCAGTGGTATGAGGTAGCTAAAAAAAATGGAGCCTTAGGAGGAAAGTTGATGGGAGCAGGTGGAGGAGGGTTCTTTATGTTTTACTGTAATAACGGGAAAAACGGGTTCAGAAAAACAATGGAACAGGAGGAGCTAAAAGAGATGAGGTTCAGATTAGACTTTGATGGCTCAAAAGTCCTGGTAAACATCTAAAAAGGGGGGAAAGAAATGATAACGGAAAAAACCTTAATCCAGTCTCCGGCATTCGAGAAAAAGCTGAATAACCATGCTTTTATCGATTCCTATTTAGAGGATATGAAGGAGATAATAGGCAAGCTCTCCAGGGAGAAAATCGACCGAATCGTTGAACTCCTTTTTTCTGCCTGGAAAGAAGGAAGGACAATTTTTGTAATGGGGAATGGTGGCTCAGCCTCAACTGCTACTCATTTTGCCTGCGACCTGGCAAAGTGCACCATTGTAGAAGGTAAAAAGAGGTTCAGGGTAATCTGTCTGAATGACAATATCCCGCTGATGAGCGCTCTGGTAAATGATAACGGTTTTGACAATTTGTTCTCGGAACAGCTCAAAAATTTGATGCAGGAGAAGGACTATTTGGTCGCTTTTTCCGTGCATGGAGGATCTGGAAAGGATAAAGCAGGTCTGTGGTCTCAGAATCTACTCAAGGCTATGGTTTTAGCGAAAGAGGAATGCAAGGCTACCTTAATCGGGTTCTCCGGATTTGACGGTGGTGCGATGAAAGATGTAGCGGATGAATGTTTGGTCATACCTGCTAACTCGACTCCTCAGGTGGAATCGTTCCATTTGGCTATGGAACATCTGATCACCAACTGTTTAAGAAAAAAGATAGAGGAATATGAATAGAGGAATCTTCTTAGACCGGGATGGAGTCATCAACCAGATAGTCTATCATCAGGATATGGGGATTTTAGATACTCCCTTTCATCCTTCTCAATTTGAGCTTCTGCCAGGGGTGGACAAGGCTTTGACAAAGATAAACCGGTTGGGTTTCAAAGCTGTTCTGGTATCTAACCAGCCCGGTGTGGCTAAGAGACATCTGAGCCTGAAAAACTTCTGGAAGATTGACCAGAAGATGAATAAAGAGTTAGCCAAAAAGAAAGTTTCCTTAGACGGAGTTTATTATTGTCTGCATCATCCACAGGGAGGTGATAAAAGGTTTAAGAAAATCTGCAACTGCAGAAAACCTAAGCCGGGGTTAATCCTTAAGGCATCAAAGGAGATGGGTATTGACCCGAAAAGCTCCTATCTGATCGGGGATTCCCTGACTGATATCCAGGCAGGAAAATCTGCCGGCTGCACAACTTTTCTTTTAGGTAATCATAAGTGCGACCTGTGTAAGCTGATGGAGGAGAAAAAAACCAGGCCAGATTTTATGGCGGAAAATCTTTATCAGGCAGTTAAACTCATAGAAAATATAGAAACCAAAAGGGGGTAAAAGATGGAACTTTACATCGACACTGCTAATATCCAGGAGATAAAAGAGGCCTTATCCTGGGGCTGCATTACCGGTGCAACCACCAATCCCAAGATTATGTCCAATGAAAAGGGAGGGTATTCCTTCAAAGACAAGATCTTAGAGATTGTGGAGTTAGTCAAAGAACCGGTAAGCGTTGAGGTGACAGAAGAGGATTTCCAGGGAATGGTGGACGAGGCTAAAATCTATGCCTCCTGGCATGAGAATATCGTCATCAAAATCCCGATGGGGATAGAAGGTTTGAAAGCAGTTGCTCGGCTTGAAAAATATGAGAACGTTAAGACCAACGTCACTGCGATTATGGCGACCAATCAGGCTATCTTAGCTGCCTTATCCGGAGCCTCCTATGCCAGCATCTTCTACGGAAGGATCTCAGACATGGGGTATGACCCGGTCGGGGTCATAAAGGAAACTTCTGCTCTTTATAAGGAGCTGAACATCAGAACCAAGCTGATCGTGGGAAGCATCCGAACTATCCTTGACGTAAATAAAGCTTTCCTTGCCGGAGCAGATATAGTCACAGTTCCTTTCCCGATTTTGAAGAAGATGACCCAGAACCCGAAAACTGAGGAGACCATAAAAGAGTTCAACTCCATCTGGAAAGAGATGAAGGAAAAGGGATTGATAAGATTAGACCAGGAGACCCCGGCAAGAAAGCTGACCTTTGCCCTGGCGAATGAAGTATGAAAATAGCTTTTATTGGACAAAAAGGGATACCTGCCACCTACGGAGGGATTGAGGATTTCACCGAGAAAGTGGCGCTGAGGCTTTCGAAAAAGGGGCATCAGGTAACAGTTTACTGCAGACCGTACTATACTCAAATCGAAGGGGAGTATAAGGGAGTAACCTTGAAAAAGATAAAAAGCATAAAGACCAAACACTTAGACGCCATCTCCCATACTTTTTTCTCCAGCCTGGACGCGTTGTCTGAGGATTACGATATAGTTAACTATCAAGGCATCGGACCTTCCTCCTTATCCTTTTTACCCAGGTTAAAAGGCAAAACCAAGGTGGTCGTAACCATACACAGCCTGGACTGGAAAAGGAAAAAATGGGGACCTTTAGCTAAATCCCTTTTAAAGCTGGCAGAGTATCCCTCAGCTTTTTTCCCCCATAAGTTAGCGACTATTTCTGAAGAACTGAAAAATTACCTGGAGAAAAATTTCAAAAGGGAAGTTTTCAAAGTCACTCCCGGAATCGACCCTCCGAACTACAGGGAACCACAAAGGATCAAAAAATATGGGCTGGAAAAGAATAAATTCATCCTGTTTTTAGGGAGGTTGGTCCCGGAAAAAGGGTGTCATTATCTTCTTGAAGCCTTTAAAGACCTGGACACAGACTATAAGCTCTTCGTTGCAGGAAACGGCTTTTTCTCAGAAGATTACTTGAAAAAGCTTCACGCCTATAAGAGCGAAAAAATCCTTTTTGGCGGTTTTGTGGAAAAAGAGGTGTTAGAGGAGCTTTTCACCAATGCTTATCTCTACGTTCTCCCCTCAGAGATAGAGGGTGTCCCTCAGGCTCTGCTACAGGCTTTGAGTTATGATCGGTGCGTTCTGGCATCTGACATCCCTGAGAACAAGGAGGCTATGGGAAAATGGGGGTTCACTTTCAAAAACAAAGATGTGAGAGACCTGAGAGAAAATTTGACCTTCCTTTTGAGTAACAAAGAAGCAGTCCAGAATGGAGGAAATCAAAGAAGCAATTATGTAAAGTCAAAATACTCCTGGGACAAAACCGCAGAGGACCTGGAGAGACTTTTCGTGCAATGTCTCGAAGGAAACTAAGATGAGAAAAGCTTTTATCTTTTTATCTTTTATACTATTAACCATTCACCATTTACCAATCCTGGCTGGACAGATGGAAACTGTGCCGGTCGGGGATAAAAGTTATAGCTGGATATACGAGTATATAGATAAGTTATATCTGAGGGGATATTTAAAGGAGTTTCATTTGGGAACCAAGCCTTATTACCGGGGCGAGGTTGCCTCTGCCCTTTTGAATTTGAACACCAAGATAGGAAAAGACGGACTCCCGTTGAATTCTTTTGAGAAATACCTATTGTCTGAATTAGAGCGTGAATTTGAGCCGGAGATGAAAAGCTTGGGGGATAAAAAGAGGTTGAAATTTGGCGCGGATTTTCTCGAGAATAGCCATATTGTCTCCAACCGCAAATCTATTTTCGATGAATCTTTCCTCCCTTATATCCAAGCAGATATCGGAGACAAGTTCTCTTTGATCTGTCGTTACAGTATTGATGAGGGCTTAGCCAAAGACTCCCTCTACACTGGCAAGATCTGGAGAGGTTTTGCCGGGGACGCAGTTCAAGCCTATCTTTCGTTCAGGCTTCCCTACTTCAACCTATTCTTAGGTCGAGATAATCTTTCCTGGGGACAGAGTCGCCTCTCCTCTCTAATCTTATCACCTGATTCACCTCCGATGGATATGTTAAAATTAGAAGGAAAATGGGGATTTTTCAAGGCAACCTCATTTTTCACCAAGCTTGACCCTGTCGAATATGCTGACAGCACCGGAATAAGCAAGGCTCGAAGATACCTTTCAGCTCATCGCTTGAGCTTCAGAATAAAAGAGTTTGCCCAGATCGGTTTTTCGGAGACAGTGGTATATGGAGGTAAGAACAGGCAGTTTGAGCTTTATTACCTGAATCCCTTATTGTGGTTCCACGGTGCCCAGTTGAATGAGGGTGAAGACGATAACACTTTCTTAGGATTGGATTTCAATTTGACGCTTTTTAGAAAAGTCCTTTTTTATGGGGAATTTTTAATGGACGATTTTCAGATAGAGAAGAAAAGCTCCTCAGACAGAGAACCGAACGAGATCGCCTATTCTCTGGGGACAAAAGCCGCTGACCTTTTTGGTCTTACAGGCACGGAGCTGAATTTAGAGTATCTCAGGATAAACAACTGGATCTATAACCAGAAATACCCCTGGAACAGGTATCTTTACAAGAATAAAATCATCGGAAACCCCTTAGGCCCAGATACGGATGAGCTCCATTTCTCACTAAGTGGGTACTTGAGAAAAAACTTAGAGGCAAAGATCTCGCTGGACCACTTAAGGAAAGGAGAGGGAAAAATCAGCTCCTCGTGGAATCAGCCCTGGCTTAATCCAGATTATCAAGATAAGTTCCCCAGCGGCACAGTAGAAAACAGTAACACCTATCAACTTTCCCTGAACTACAACTATCGGAATCTGTTCCGGGCAAACCTGTCTGGCGATCTAACCAAAGTGTCCAATGCAGGGAATATTCCGGGGAGAGATGAAAAGTTGACCAGATTTTCACTTTTAATTCATTACCATTTGGCAAAAAAGATAGGGGGGTAATATGCTAAAGGAAAATGAATTTTTCTATAGGAGATTGCACTTTTTGGGGGACTTATTCCTCACCATAGTGGCATTATATCTATCCCTGTACTTGTGCAGTCAGAATCAAATTATGGAGAGTGGCTTTATCCGGGAGCTTTTGCTTTTTGTCCTTCCGATCTGGAGCTTCTTCTTCCTGACTGATCTGAAAACCTATAAATATCGGCAAATACCTTTAACCCGGATGTTTACAAATCTTCTTAATCCTTTTCTGAAAAGTACCACTCTCTTATTATTTGCCCTGTTTGCAGCAAATTCCTTGAATGAAAGCTTAAGGGTAATTGCTTTGTTCGCCGGGATAGACCTCTTAGCTTTAGCAGTCCTGAGAGGGGGGATAAAGTTTTTTCTGAAGGTAAAATATCATAACGGAAACCATCTTTCCAACATTTTGATAGTGGGCACCGGTTCCCTTGCCATAGACTTTATCCAGAAGGTGAAAGAGAATAGAGACTGGAGATTTAGAATCTTAGGTCTTTTGGATTGGGAAGAGTCCAAAAAAGGAGAATTAGTCTCCGGGACACAGGTGATCGGAACTTTAAAGGACCTGCCCCGGATCATCAAGAATTCCCATCTGGATTACATAGTCTATGCTGTGCCCAGGAGATTTTTGAACCTGATTGAGGAAAGCCTGAACATCTGCGAGAAAATGGGAGTTTCGACCTGTATTTTAGCTGATTATTTCCCGAACGGCTTATGCAAACAGAAGGTTTTGACCTTGGAGGAAAAACCGCTCATACTTTTCTCCTCCGGTCCAAAAAAAGATGAGCTTATAATCGCTAAAGAGATTCTGGATCGAGCCTTATCCTTTTTCATGGTAATCCTCTTGTCCCCTATTTTCCTCCTTTCTGCACTCTTGGTGAAGATTAGCTCTAAGGGTCCAGTCCTTTTCAAACAGGTGAGGGTAGGACTGAATGGTAAAAAGTTTATCCTTTATAAATTCAGGACTATGGTGGAGAACGCTGAAGAGCTCAAACAGGATCTATTAAATAAAAATGAGATGGATGGACCTGTCTTCAAGATAAAAGAAGATCCCAGGGTCACTAAACTGGGGGGATTCTTGAGGAAAACAAGCTTGGATGAACTGCCCCAGCTTTTCAACGTTCTGAAAGGAGATATGTCCCTGGTTGGTCCAAGACCTCCTCTGCCCAGCGAGGTTAGCAATTACGACCTCTGGCATAGAAGAAAACTATGCATGAAGCCGGGCCTGACCTGTTTGTGGCAGGTGAACGGCAGAAACAAGATAAACTTTGAGAAATGGATGAAGCTGGATTTAGAATATATAGATAACTGGTCTTTGTTTTTGGATTTCAAAATCTTGCTCAAGACCATCCCCGCAGTTCTTTCCGGAAGCGGAGTGTAAAAGATAAGGAGACGTACTGGAGTGTAAACCTTTAGGTTTACCTTAGATAAAGCTAAAGCTTTATACTCCAGCGAAAAATAAAGTAATCAAAAAGTGATTATCTTCCGATATTAAAAAAGGAGTCTTTTAAATCTAAAACCTTTCTTTTGAGGAGCAGATTAAGATGAAAAAGGGGAAAATAATATTTTGTTCTCTTTTGGTTATGTGCACCGCCTGGTCTGGTTTTGCATATTCTTATGATAATTTAGGGTACGGAGTCAGGGCAACCGGAATGGGGGCTTTTGTGGGGCTGGCTGATGATCCCAGCGCCATCTTTTACAATCCAGCCGGAATTGCCCAGCTTGAAAGACCCCAGCTTTATCTTATGTATGACAAGATATCTAAATTCACCATAGGAGAAAATGAAAACCCTTACCTTCTTTCCGGAGTTGGAGTCTATCCTTTAAATGACAAATTAAGATTTTTCCTTGGAGGAAGCCAGAAAGGTTCCCTGGCTAATCCTACCAATGTGGTAACTAACAACGTTGGAATTATCGGCCTGGCCGGATGGCTTGCACAGGATTTCTCCCTGGGAGTTAACGGAAAATTTCTTTACAACTCAAACTATGGAAAAAAGAAAGGGGTTGACCTTGATTTAGGCTTGTTTTACAGATTTTCGCCTAAGTTTTCTGTCGGTGTCGCTTTAGAGAATCTTTTAGCCACAGATATGATCCCGGATAACGGCGATACCTTAGGATATGCCATCAGGGAGGGGAAAATAGGCTTTGCCTACCATTTTGATATGGAAAGGTATTCGACCATCCTGGCATGGGACATTCGGGTGAAAAATTCAACCAAACCTAAGAACAAGAGTTATACTTTAAGCTCTCTGGGGATTGAGGAATGGATATTGACCGGAAATAGTGTAAGCTTTGGCTTAAGAGGCGGGTATACCTTCGGAAAACAGTTTGAGCAGGATATAAAACAACCCAGCTTCGGTTTATCCTTAAGATACAATGGAGGGAGCCAGACCTTTCAATTAGATTACAGTTTCCAGAAATATCCCTATAAAGCCCCTCAGAGCTCGACCGGGGATCACCGGGTCTCCTTAAGCATCGCTTTTGGAGGAAAAAACGGGAGCAACCATGAATATGCCAGAAAAGATACAGTAAAAAGGTTCCAAATACAGACGATACCTGCACCACCTGTAACAGCATCCAGCAATCAGATAATTCCTCCTGAGAAAAAGACAGAGGAAAAAGTTGTGCCTCCTGCGACAGCTACTGAGCCAAAGGTAATCGTTCCTGAAAAGAAAGCAGAGGAGAAAAAGCAGGCTAAAGTAACCGCTCCTGAGAAACCAGTGGTCGTTCCCGAAAAAAAGGCAGAAGAGACGAAATTAACCCAAGCAACTTCTACTGAAACTCCGGTAATCGTTCCTGAAAAGAAGACAGAAGAGCAAAAGCTAACTCAAGTGATTCCTCAAGAAAATCCGGTGATTATTCCTGAGAATAAGACCGAAGAGAAAAAACCGATACCAGTAATGACCTTCCAGACCTTCAATCTCTCCTCCTCAGTTGAGGAGTTATCCTCAGGCAGAAACCGCTCAATTATGTTTTTGCTAAAGCCGGATTTTGAAGAGCAGATAGATTACTGGAGACTTTATGTCTGTCAGGATAAGCCCTCCGGTTACGAAATCGACCAGTTGAAACCGGTCCTGTTAAAGGCAGTGGAGGGAAAAGGTGTCCCCTCTTCTGGAATAATCTGGGATTGCAGGTATAATGGACAGAAGCTCAAAAAGGGAACCTATTATTATGCTATGGAGTTAGTCGACAGCAACGGCCAAAGATATTTCAGCCAGTGGAAATCGTTTAAGTTGAAATAACATTCTACTCGTTGGTGCGGGAATTGAAATTCCCGCACCAGCAGATTGTGGTCGCCCGAAAGTGTAAGGGCAGGAGATCGTCCTGCCCTTTCTTATTTACGAAATAGTAAGGGCGTATCGGTATTCCCGCCTTGCCCTCAAGGCGGGATATTATTTGCTTCCCGACTTAAAATCAGATTCTATTTTTTTCTCAATGGATTCCTTATCGCCTTTAAAGATTTTCTCCAAAAAGGATGGGCCTTTGGTATAAGGCTTTTCATCATCTTTGGCTAAAGCCCGCATGCAACCCCAGCAACTATCTTTACAAATCGGAGGTGGACCCCCTTTCATAAGGTAACTTATCAGGTAAACTACATCCGAGACACTTACCTTACAATCGCCGTTCGCATCCCCCTTCCACAAAGGGTCAGGCGGAGGACCTCCTTTAAAAAAATAATTCACCAGGTAAACCACATCTGCAACCGTGACGTTTCCATCGGTATTGGCATCGCCTGCGATATTCGGAAACCGGATAGTGAAATCATAACTGCTTACATCTGTTGCGGTATTGTCCACACAATCGTGAGCAACGACTTTCACTCTGCATTTATTTGAAGCTGGTCCAGTGACTTTCCAGGCTACCCCTGCGTAATCTTTTCTTGGGATACCAGTGAAAAGCCTTTCTGGATACCCGCCATTCCCGCTATTCCTATCCAGAAAAACATCAATAAGAGTGATCGTATCAACGCCGATAGAGGTTTGCGACCAAAGCGCATTCCAGATAATTACACCAGTATCCCCAACAATCCATAAATCTCCGCCATCTGGCGTGAAAAGATTAGCGTAATAGGGACCGCCTTTGTAATACGCAATATAGGTATGAGTGGCTTCGCCTGCAGGTACAACTATTATCCAAAGAGGAGAGGGATATGTATACCCGGTCTCTACTTCGAGCCAGTGATGTGGTTCGCAATAATATCCACCCAAATACTGATAATCTGCCTGTAAAGTATGCTGCTCGAATTGGGCCCAGGAAGTGACAAAAGGCGAGCCTCTGATTTCACCATCTACTCTTAGCTGTCCCCCATCACCGTTAAGCCATTTAGTTTTCACCGTAACAATCCCTGCACCCTGCCAGTAGCTCCTCCAAGCATAATAGAGGCCGGAGGCCTCGTCTGAAATGTGTACGCTATTGGCGTCAAAAAGAGATTCTTCCCATTCGTCATTATTTATGTTCGATGCTTCAGACAATACTGATACCATGGTGCTGTAGCGAAGCACATCATAACAAGTGTTGCATTCAAGGATACCCCTGTCTTTACAGTCAGGTGCGGGCCCGCATTTTGAGCTACAACCATCAGCATAATGAAAATAGTTTTGCACCCAAAAAAGAGTCTTCTTCGCCAAGAGCGAATCGGTATCTCTGTCCGGGAAAGGATCAACTGGCGTCTTTGGGGCGTTACAATAAAAAGCCATTGTCCTCTGGAATTGACCGGGTAGGAGTCCTTGGTGGTGGATAGAGATATACCAGTCTGCCAGTGAATCATTCGCCATCTGAGCTCTCTCTACCGTAGAGATATCAGTGGTATCTGTTTCACGGGTCATTACCATAGGAAAATTTGGGAAAAAGCCTATTCTCCATCTTAACTCTCTAGCAACTTCTAAGTTAATCCATTGTTCAGTTAAATGTAAGTATGGGCCCATTGCACCATTGTGACCATTTTTACCTCCGCCGTTTTCCCAGTATTTTCCTGCGTCGGGTCCACCATGCCCTGGGTCTATACAGATAATATACTGGGCGAAGGAATTAATCTCCAATAATAATGCAATAACAAGAACTAAACCGGCAATTAATTTATTGCTCTTCATTGTTCACCCCCATAAGTGAAAGTTTATTTTAATCTCATAATAAATACTTCCAAATTCTCCCACTTCGGGTCTCTTGTCCAATAAGCTATCTTAGTCCCATCTGGAGACCAGACGGGGTCGTGCTCAAGCTCATCCGGCGTATCCGTAAGTTGAATTTTGCCACTACCATCCACATTTATTAGGTATATTTCAGAGGCAAGAACATAATGCCCGTCTTCCTTTGTATCGAAATATACAATTTTCTTACTATCTGGTGCCCAGTTACCTGTTCTCCCTTCACTCAAAATAAGCCCCGTTCCCAAATTGGCCATTTCATTACCGGTGCTGTCAAATACAATTATTTCACCTCTGGAGTTCTTTCCTATGAATTTAAGACCATCTGGTGCGAGCTGAACAAACCTGTATTCTTTATCAGTTATTCTCTTCTTAATGTCCCTGTCTGCACTAACTAACCAAACTCCCTTTTCACCTTTAATTCCTGCAACAATCATCTGTTTTATGGCCTCTACTGATTTTAATCTTCCATTTCTTATTACTTTGAAAAATGGCCCGCCTCTGAGAGCATGTAAATCTTCATAATAACCTACTGAGCCATCTTTCAAGACAATGAACTTACTTGGTTTATCAGGGGCTGGATCTTCAAATGTAGGATGGGTTTCCCTAATCATCTCTATTTTACCGTCCAGGCTTGCTTTTTTCAGTCTGGTGGTTACTGTCTTTCTGCCTTTTATCCTACCATATTCCCATTCGCAAACTACTAACTCACTATCGCTCAGCCACTCATAATTCTTGACCTTAAGCGGGGCAATCTTTTTTATTTCTCCTTTTCCAGACGAGTCTGTTACACAAATTCCCTCCGCACAAAGAAAAGCCAGTTTAGTTCCATCCGGGGACCACTTGGGTGAACTCCCCTTGCCCACTAAAATAATCTCAAAATGAGTTACCGGGACGGGAGTTTCTGCAGTTTCCTCTGTTTTCTTAGCTTGCTGGCTCTGTACTACTACATATACTAAAGCTAAAAGCAAAGCTACTCCAATTAAAGCTAAGACAAGCTTCTTGTTATTCATATTTCTCTCCTTTCGGAAAAAGTTGGATTGTATATTTACTCTATATATATAATTCTATATTAGTCGTTGTCAAATACTTTATTATCTTTTGAGGAAAAAAATCTAGATCGGTTCAGGAATGTCCTTTACAGAGCCTTCCTATTGTCAACCGGGCAATGAACAGAATACTGATATCTTCTTTAGCCTTAAAAAACTCCTCAATTCCTCTTGACAAACCCCAATTTACTCCTATTTTATAGTCTACCAGAATTTGTGGTATTTTATTTTTTGTGCCTTTTACATTAGATTTTGTATTTAAGAGATGGTGAGATTGGTAGTGGGATTAGGCAATCCGGGTAGAAGTTACCAGAAGACCAGGCACAACTTAGGCTACCGGGTAGTTAACCTCTTAGCAGAAAAACATAAGACGAAGTTCAAAGGAGGAAAGGGAGAGTATCTTTATTGCCGGGTTGTAGTTGAGGGAAGAAAAGTCTACCTTTTAAAGCCTTTGACCTTTATGAACGCAAGCGGTCAGGCGGTATTTGACTCCTTGAGATTTTTCAACTTGACTCCGCTTGAGCTTTTTGTTATATGTGATGATGTTAACTTGCCCTTTGGCAGTTTAAGGATAAGGGAAAAGGGGAGCGATGGAGGACATAAAGGGCTAAGGTCGATAATTTATCAACTGGGAACTGAGGAGTTTCCCCGGCTGAGGTTAGGGATAGGTCCAGCTGCTGAAGGAATCGATTTAGAGGATTTCGTCTTACAAAGGTTTGAAAAAGAAGAAGGAAAAAACGTAGAAGAGTTAATTCAAAGGGGGTCACAAGCAGTAGAAAGTTCGATAATTTTAGGCGTAAGAGAAAGTATGAACAGGTTTAATAAGGATTTTGACAGAAGCATATCAGAAGGACTTTAAGGAGGTGAGATTTGAGAAAGTACGAGACTGCATTTATCTTGGATCCGGGCCTGGATGAGGCGACCCTGGATAAAGAGGTGAAAAAGGTAGAAGAGCTGATTGAGAATAATAAAGGCAAAATCATCCAGACCGACCGCTGGGGTTTAAGGAAACTTACTTACCACATCAGGAAAAAGCTGGAAGGGTATTATGTAATAACCCATTTCGAGGGTCCTACAGCTCTTATCCGCGAGCTTGACCGCCATTACAAGCTGGACGAGAACGTTCTTAGGTTTTTAAGCGTGGTCAAAGTGGAAAAAAAGCCTTCGGAAAAAGATAAGGAGCTTTCCTCCGCTGAAGGTAGTAAAGAGAAGACAAAAATCTAAGCTTTTGGACCGGAGAATAGAGGAGGTTATCAGATGTCCAATACCAGGCTTCCCCATCTGAACAGGGTTTTGATCGTGGGGAATTTAACCCGGGACCCGGAACTGCGCTACACGTCGACTGGAGTACCGGTGGCTAATTTCAAGATCGCCTCTAATAAAAAATATAAAGACGATTTGGGCAACAGCAAGGAGGATGTCTGTTTCATAGGAATTGTGGCTTGGCAGAAGTTAGCTGAAAGCTGTAGTAGATTTTTAAAAAAGGGGAGTGCGGTTTTAGTGGAAGGGGAGCTGAGGAGCAGATTCAAAGAGAACGAGGATGGCACCAAAAGGAATTTAATCGAGATCCGGGCTTTCCAGGTTCAGTTTCTGGATAAGAAAACGGAGACTGTACAAGTGGGGGAAACCACTTTCCCTGATTTTAAGTTTCCAGGAGAGGATAACCTATCCGGACTGGGAAGCACCCTGGATAACCTGTAAAAGGAGGAAAAACTAAAAGTATGTTTGACGATCTGGAAAGAAAAAGAAAGAAGACCTGTCGCTTTTGCGAGGACAAGTCGAAGGTAATCGACTACAAAGATGAAAGGCTGTTAAGAAGATTTATCACCGATCGGGGAAAGATAATTCCCAAGCGGATAACCGGGAACTGTGCAGGGCATCAGAGGGAGATAACTATAGCAATAAAGCGTGCCCGGCATATAGCCCTTCTTCCTTTCACCACCGAGATCTATAGATAAAAAGGCTGGAAAAAATGAAGATAATCTTGAAAGAGGATTTGGAGAGTTTGGGAAAATGCGGGGAGGTCATCCAGGTAAAGGATGGCTATGCCCGGAACTACCTCTTCCCCAAAAACTTAGCTATCCCGGCTACCAAAGGGAACTTAAGCTCAATTGAGGAGATCACCCGGCAGAAAAAGTTCCGGGACGAGAAAAAGAAAAAAGGGGAGGAAAAGCTCAAATCTGACCTGGAGAAAATCTCCATAACCGCAGAGGTTAAAGTAGGGGAGGAAGACAGGGTTTTCGGCTCAGTCACCTCTCAGAACATAGCAGAGCTTTTGAAAGAGCAGGGGTTTGAGATCGATAAAAGAAGAATAGACTTGGAGGAGCCGATTAAAGCTCTGGGAGTCTACACGGTTCCGGTAAAGATTCACGGGGACGTAGTGGCGAATTTAAAGCTCTGGGTAGTCAAGAAAAGCGAGGAATAGCTCTGACAAAGTACTTTTAGGAGGGATTTTTGGAGTGCGAACCTTTAGGTTTGCCTGAATAAATTATCAAAATTTTCAGGGAAAGGAAAGTTATCCCGCCATCGGCGGGATACACTCCAGATTTTTCCTTAAAAAATTTGAATTCAGAAACCACTGAGGATTATTTTGAGGGACAATAAATCGATATGAGAGAGGTAAAGATTAACGGTTTAGCCTTGGATATGACTACCAACTCTCCGGTTATCATCCTGGCTCCTCTGGATTCAGAGGAGCTTCTTCTTCCTATCTGGATAGGTCATTTTGAAGCCTGGGCAATCGGTATGGAGCTTTCCGGGCTTTCCTCCAACCGTCCGCTGACGCATGATCTTTTGAAGTCTTCCATCGAGTCCTTAGGCGGCAAAATCCTCAAAGTTGAGGTAACCAAACTGGTCAACCAGACTTTTTATGCCACAATCTATGTGGAGATGGACAGCACGATAAAGGAGATAGATGCCCGCCCGTCTGACTCTATTGCCTTGGCCTTAAAAGCCAAAGTGAAAATCTACGTGGCGGATGAGCTTTTCCAGATGAAAAAAGGGGACGGGAAAACTCCCGGTGTAACTGATGCGGAATCTTTAAGGGAAAGGCTGAGAAGGATTAATCCGGAAGATTTTGGAAGATATTCCCTTTAAAACTTTTTTATTTTATCCTCACGGGGTTCTTCTTTATGAAATCGACTCAACTAAAATTCAAATCCTTAAAGAAATCCCTTAAGAAAATGGGAAAGGTTTTGATCGCCTTTTCCGGGGGCGTTGATTCTTCTTTTTTATTGAAAGTGGCCCTGGATACTCTGGGAAAGGAAAATGTTCTGGCAGTGACTGCTGATTCAGAAACCTATCCTCATACAGAGCTTAAGGAAGCTTCTGACCTGGCAAGAGATTTAGGTTTAGATGGAAGACACAGGATAATCAAGACCTCTGAGTTTAAAATTAAGAAATTTTCAGAAAACCCGCCAGACAGGTGCTACTATTGCAAATTAGAGCTTTTCTCTAAATTGAAAAGAATCGCCAGAGAAAATAAAATCACTTATGTTTTAGATGGCTCAAATTACTCAGACCGGGACGATTTCAGACCTGGCAGAAAAGCCATAAAAAAGTTGAAAGTGAGAAGCCCGCTTCTGGAATCGGAGCTTACTAAAGAGGAGATAAGAGCACTTTCTAAAAAGCTAAATCTTCCGACCTGGAACAAGCCAGCTTTTGCCTGTTTATCCTCCAGGATACCTTATGGTGAGAACATCACTCTCGAAAAGCTGAACCGGATTGAGAAAGCTGAGGAGTACTTGAGAAGCTCAGGCTTCAAACAGCTAAGGGTGAGGGATCATCAGGGCATTGCCCGGATCGAATTGGAAGCAAAAGAGCTGAAGAAATTGATGAATCGGAATTTGAGAAAAAAAGTGTATCAGAAACTAAAAGGTTTAGGGTTTTCCTATGTAACCTTGGACCTTTTAGGTTATAGAACCGGAAGTATGAACGAGGTTTTAAAGAGGAAATAAGTCTTGGAGGAAAAAGAAAAAAGAGTAGCTTTAAAGATATTTTTTGACGGCAAATGGAAAGAGATAACTTATGAGGAGCTTTGTTTATCCAATAATTTAGCCCAGGAGGCTCTGGTGACCCTTCTGGTCAAAAAGAAATTAATCGACCCCAAAGAGCTTATGGAGATGATCGCCAAGATAAGGAAGGAAAGATACAGAACCCCGGAGGATAGAAAAGAATAGATGGAAACAGTCGATAACAGCTTTACGACGCCTACGGCGGGTTTGACTCCCCGTAGGGAAGTTTTAAAATGGATTGACCACCCTTTGAAGAAAAGCGGGAAAAACCTTCTGATAGTTGTGCTTTTTCTCATGGTTGCGCCGGCTGTGGTTTTTTTCTCGACCAAAAGTCTTCTTTTCCTCTTCCTTTCGATTGTTTTTCTGCTGGGGTCACTTTCCACTTTCTTTTTACCCACCAGTTATGAGCTGTCAGAGAATTGCATAAAGGTGAAATTCTTTTTCAATACCCGAAAGATGGAATGGGGAAAATATCGCAGTTTTTACGTGGACAAAAACGGGGTTTTGCTTTCCCCTTTTGAAAAACCGTCCAGATTGGAGAATTTTCGCGGAATATATATAAGGTTTAATCAGAATAAAGATGAAGTTGTGGATTTCATTAAACAGAGGATAAAAAGCTAAATGTCTTTCAGACACATCTTCTCCACCCAGCCCAAAGGAGCTAAAGAAACCGAAAAAGGGCTAACCCCTGAACAGCAGGAGATACTGGATAAGATCGCCAAGAAAGTGGTCTTATGGAAGATGTCTACGCCGGCGATACTGTTTTTAGAATCAGTAAAGCCTTTGAATTATATCGGCTCCCAGATGATGGTTTTCTTCGAGCCTTTTGTGCAGACCCTTTTCTCCTGGAAAGATTATGATGAGTTCAGAAAGATAATGGAAGAGCGGGAAAACGTCGAAAGGCTAATTCAGGCAATCGAAAAATTCGACGCTGAGGCTTTAACTAAGGAAAAAGAAGATAAAAAAAGAAGGAAAGAGGACCGGAAAACCAAAGGTAGAAGGACTTTGTGGCAGGTGATTACCGGGAGGGAATAAAGAGTATTGGAGTGTAAACCTTTCCTACGGATCCGCTTCTCGGATAGGTTTACCTGATTTGGAGTGCATCCAAATGGATGCCCTTGTGCTGTCGGGTCCCCTGACCCGACAGGGAATTTGTGGAGTGCGAACCTTTAGGTTTGCCAAAAACAAAAGGTAAAGCTGAAGCTTTACAATCCAGTAAAGTCATAAAGGAGTTCTATGAAAGATTTAAAACCTGAAGATATCAATGTAATTGTAGCCACCGATTGTGGAAGCACTACCACTAAAGCCATTTTAATCGAGAAAAGAGGAGATGAATATCGTTTGATCGTGCGAGGTGAGGCTCCTACCACTGTTGAGGCTCCTTTTGAGGATGTGACTATGGGGGTTTTAAATTCAGTGGCTGAGGTGGAGGAGCTTTCCGGAAGGAAGATTCTGGATGAGAAAGGAGCGATAATCTCTCCTGCTAAGGGAAATGTAGGCACTGATATTTATGTCTCCACCTCCAGCGCAGGCGGCGGTTTGCAGATGATGGTCGCCGGCGTGGTCAGGAGCATGACTGCAGAAAGTGCTGAAAGAGCCGCCTTAGGAGCAGGCGCCATTGTGATGGACGTTATTGCATCGAATGATAAAAGGCTTCCTCACCAGCAAATTCAGAGGATCAGGCATCTAAGACCTGATATGATTGTGCTTTCTGGAGGAATCGACGGTGGCACAACCACCCACGTAGTTGAATTGGCTGAGCTTCTTTCTGCTGCAGACCCAAAACCCAGGCTGGGTATAGGGTATAGACTTCCGGTCATCTATGCTGGAAATGTCGACGCACGTGAAGCCATAAAAAATACTCTCGGAGATAAAGTTGACTTGACCATAGTGGACAATATCCGCCCGGTCCTGGAAAGGGAAAACCTCTTCCCTGCTCGTGAAAAGATTCACGATTTATTTATGGAGCACGTGATGGCTCAAGCTCCCGGTTACAAGAAGCTTATGACCTGGACCGATGCGCCGATTATGCCCACACCTGGGGCAGTTGGTTTGATTATGAAGAAAATTGCAGACGAAGAGGGGATCGAGGTGGTGGGTGTGGATATTGGTGGTGCTACTACGGATATCTTCTCCGTATTTCAGGGGACATTTAATAGAACAGTTAGCGCCAACTTAGGAATGAGCTATTCTGTATCCAATGTCTTCGCTGAGGCTGGCTTAAATAATGTGATGAGATGGGTTCCTTTTCACATGAACGAAAGGGATTTGAGAAACCGGGTTAAAAACAAGATGATCCGGCCAACCACCATCCCCCAGACCATGGAGGACTTGATCTTCGAACAGGCAATTGCCAAAGAGGCATTGCGCCTTGCCTTTATCCAGCATAAATCTTTTGCCACGGTTTTAAAAGGGATCCAGCAGCAGAGGACCATAGCCGATGCCTTTGCCCAGACCGCAGGTGGTCTGACCCTGGTAAATATGATGACCTTAAATATGCTCATCGGCTCTGGAGGGGTTTTATCCCATGCTCCCAGAAGAGACCAGGCTGCTTTAATGTTAATAGACGGATTTATGCCGGAGGGGGTAACCAGGCTATCAGTAGACAGCATCTTCATGATGCCCCAGCTCGGGGTTTTGTCCACTGTCCATACCAAAGCCGCAGTTGAGGTCTTCAACAAAGATTGTCTGATCCATTTAGGAACCTGCATCGCACCAGCAGGTGAATTAAAGGTCGATTACAGCTCTACGACCCGTAGGGAGGAAAAAGAGATTTTAAAATTTAAATTTCATATGCCCAATGGTGAAACAATCGAAGGCACTTTAAAATATGCCGAGATGAAAAAATTCCCCTTAGGCTTTGACGACAAAGGGGTTCCGTTAAAGGCCAAAGCTACTTTAGAGCCGCTTAGAGGTTTTGACGTCGGCGCAGGAAAAGGAACCAAGGTGGAGAAAGAGATCTCCGGCGGCGTTACCGGAATTATTTTAGATGGCAGAGGAAGACCATTTAACGTGCCAGTTGATGATAAAATCAGAGTGCAGAAGCTTAAAGAGTGGATGATAGCTTTGGAGATTTATCCGAAGGAGGCATTGGAGAGGTTGTAAACTTGAGTGGAGTATAAACCTTTAGGTTTATCTAAAAACTGTAGTTGCTCGATTCATCGAGCAAGAAAGCCAAATAAATTGGGCAACTACATTGAAATCTAAAAGGAGTTTTTATGGGTCACGCATATACCCCCGGTTTGAAAGTAACTGAAAAGCTTTTAGTAACCAAGAAAAGAATTTTACCTTTAAAGGGCGAGGTCTTAGTAAAAGTCGGTGATAAGGTAAGCCCGGATACTGTGGTTGCCAGGACCAATCTTCCTGGAAATGTTGAGCCGATTAACATCGCCAATATCTTGGGGCTTCCGCCAGAGGATGTGCCTGAGCATATGCTTAAAAAAGAAGGGGAAAAAGTTAAGGAAAACGAGGTGATCGCCAGGAGCAAAACCTTCTTTGGACTTTTCTCCTCAGAATGCAAGTCAAAATCTGAAGGGACAATCGAAAGCATCTCCTCCATTACCGGGCAGGTCCTGATCCGGGGAAACCCTATCCCGGTTGAGATAAAAGCCTATTTAGAAGGAGAAGTGGTGGAGGTCTTTCCGAAGGAGGGTGTTTCGGTCAGCACCTGGGGCTCATTCATCCAGGGGATCTTCGGAATCGGCGGGGAGACTCACGGAGAACTTAAAATTGTGACCAAGGATAACACCGAAGTGCTAACTGATAGCCTGATTGATAAAGAATGTGCTGGCAAGGTGATTGTAGGCGGAAGCCTGGTTACCAGCCCCGCGATAAAAAAAGCAGTCTCAGTTGGAGCAAAGGGGATCGTCATAGGCGGGTTTGATGATAAGGATTTGAGGGAATTCTTAGGATATGATTTAGGAGTAGCCATAACGGGTTCAGAGGAATTAGGCATAACTTTAGTGGTTACCGAGGGGTTCGGGCAGATAAATATGGCAGAAAGGACTTTTGAACTACTTAAATCCAAACAAGGAAAAATGGCTTGCATAAATGGAGCCACCCAGATAAGGGCGGGAGTGATCAGGCCTGAGGTGGTGATCCCTTATGCTGGTGATATTCATCAGAAAATCGAGACCGAGAAATTTGAAAACGTCGGCTTGCAGATCGGAAGCCCTATCCGCGTAATCCGCGAGCCTTATTTCGGCAAGCTGGGCAAGGTAGTTGACCTTCCCTCCCCTTTGCAAAAACTGGAGTCTGAATCCTCAGCCCGGGTTTTGGAAGTAGAATTCGCAGACAAAAAAAGAGCAGTAATCCCCAGGGCAAATGTGGAGATGTTAGAAGAATAAAGAGTTCAAATGTTCAAAGGTTCAATAGTCCAAAGGAAAAACCTTTAAACCTCTGTGCCTGCCAGGTCCCCTGACCTGGCAGGTTTCCAAGTCGTGTGAGGGAACCCGACTGACACTGGAAGCTTTATCAAAAGGTAAACCTGAAGGTTTACACTCCAAATCTGGTAATCCCGCCTTGCCTCCAAGGCGGGATTATTTATGTAAAAAACCCTTGACTAAAAAAACTTATTTGGTAAATTAAATGCCGAAATGAAGAAACCTTTAATGCCCGGAGGTTCTTTCTGAAGAAAAGAATTATTCTGCGGAGAAAATTTGAAATAGAGACCAGGGCAACTCATTTTTCTTTTTTAGCCACTAATTTACTTTTTAGATTAGTGGTTTTTTATTTTTATAAATATGCTTGACAGGTTCAGAGTCGTAGGCCAGGAAAAGAAACAGATGATCCGCTTTTCTTTTATTTTTCTTTTCACTCTTCTTTTATTCAGCTCCGCAACAGGTCAAGAGGCAACCCTTCCTCCTTCCCCACCTACAGATGTGATAGCTAAAGATACCCCCAATGACGCTGGAGGGAGTATAACCATAACCTGGAAGAAATCTCCGGATGACATCGGTGCAGTCAGGGAAGAAAATAAAGTCAAGGGGTACGAGATCCTGAGGTCAACTGAGAGTGGAGGAGAATACGAGGTATTAGGCAAGACCACGGCTGGCGCAGAAACCTATTTCGATTCTCACGCCAAAAATGGAGTGCTTTACTATTATAAAGTAAGGGCACTTGGTATGCAGTCGTTTTCGGAGTCTCTCCCCGCCACACCAGCTAAAGCCAAAGCCCAGTGGCTTGACTGGAGAAGAAAGTACACTTTTCTCCTGGCTCTAATCTTAGCTTTATCCATTGTCTATTTTATCAATCAGGCAAAATCCGGAAAACAGCTTTTCATCCGCAAGATAGCCGGGTTGGAGGCGGTAGAGGAAGCGGTGGGCAGGGCAACTGAGATGGGCAGAAAGATATTCTATATTCCTGGAATATCGGATATGGACAGTATGCAGACCATAGCCGCGGTCACCATTTTAGGCCAGGTGGCTAAGAAGACCGCAGAGTACGAGGCAAAACTGGAAGTTCCAACCTCTCGCTCCCTGGTTATGGTCTCCTGCAGGGAAACCATAAAAGAGGCTTATTCCAATGCCGGCAGGCCTGATCTTTACAACGAGGATATGGTCTATTATCTGACTGACGACCAGTTCGGCTATACTGCGGCAGTGGATGGGCTTTTTGTCAGGGAAAAACCGGCCGCGGTTTTCCTGCAGGGTCAGTTCTATGCCGAATCCTTAATCTTAGCTGAGACCGGCAATTACGTGGGAGCAATCCAGATCGCAGGGACTGCTCAGCCAGCCCAGCTTCCTTTCTTCGTTGCTGCCTGCGATTACACCCTGATCGGGGAAGAGCTTTTCGCAGCCTCAGCCTATCTTTCCAGGGACCCGAAGCTTCTGGGAAGCTTAAAAGGGCAGGACGTGGGAAAATTTATTTTCCTTTTCTTTATAATAGTCGGCTCTTTATTTATAACCTTTGGAATTTACGATTTGAGTTTCTTATTCCGTTAGTTTTTCAGGAGAAGACTTAAGATGCGCAGAGAAGTCCCTTTAGCTATAACTGCCATAGTTGGATTTGCCTTGATAATCGTCTATTTCATACCCCATCCTCCTTTCAACCACTCTAGAGATTTTTTTGAGGACCTGTTCTTCATTATAGCCGCCTTCGCTATCTGGCTGGGGTGTTTGAATCTTCTGAAAGTAAATGCGGATAAAGTCTATCGCCAGAAAAAAGGCTGGCTTTTCAGCGTGGTGGTCTGGTTTGGTTTTTTCCTGATGGTTATTGTAGGTTTCTGGGAGGGAAGGGGCTTTATGAATCCGGGCACCACTTTTTATTACCTGTATGACAAGCTCTATTATCCTTTGAATGCTACCATGTTTTCCATTTTAGCTTTCTTTGTAGCCTCAGCCTCTTACCGGGCATTCAGAGCCAGGAACAAGGAAGCAACTATTCTTTTGATCGCGGCTTTGTTTGTGATGTTAGGCCGGGTTCCTTTTGGATATTATCTTTCCTCCTGGCTTCCAGAGGGGTGGAGATTAGGAAATATAACTGACTGGATAATGGATTTCCCTCAAACCGCTGCGCAACGGGCTATAATGATAGGGATAGCCCTGGGAATAGTTTCCTCCTCTCTCCGGGTTTTGTTAGGACTAGAGAGGACTTTTGCCAGCGGAGAATGAAATAGGTTTTTGAGGAGAGAAGATGAATTTTTTAGAAAAGCTCTTAGCCCTTGACCGCAGGATAATCTTTCTTTTCATCGCTATTGCCGTAGCCTTGCCTTTGTTTTTTACGGTCAAATTACATATTGAGGTTACGCCGGTTGTCAGGAATTTACATAATGCCCTGGAAGCCTTACCTCCCGGGTCTAAGGTCTTGGTATCGTTGGATTATGATCCGGGCTCTATGCCTGAATTACAGCCTATGGCTGAGTCTTTTTTCCGCTACTGCTTTATGAGGGATTTAAAGATAATCATCATAGGGCTGTGGCCCAACGGGCCTATTCAGGCTAATTCAGCTTTAGAGGTCATCCTGAATGAACCTGACATAAAGAAGAAAAACCCAAAGTATGGCATAGATTACGTGAACTTAGGATATACTGCCGGAAACGAGGTGGTTATCGAGAGGATGGGAAGCGATATTCCTGTCACCTTTCCTAAGGATTACAGTGGAAGTAAAACTGAGGACCTTCCCTTGATGAAGGGGGTAAAGAATTTCAACAATATAGATTTTGTCTATAACCTTTCAGCTGGCTATCCTGGCACGGTAGAGTGGGTCTTATTCGGGGTTGACCCTTACAAGATAAAGTTAGGTGCTGGAAACACCGCAGTCCAGGCTCCTCAGATTTACCCTTATCTCAACAGCGGACAACTGGTCGGACTTTTAGGCGGTATGAAGGGCGGTGCAGAGTTTGAAATCGCCACCGGGCACCCGGCTAAAGCGGTAAAATTTATGTTCTCTCAATCAGTGTCCCATGCGCTTATCTGTTTTTTCATCCTGATCGGTAATTTCGCTTATTTTGCTACCAGAAAGAAAAAAGGTGCATAAATGAAGAGGAGAAGATGATGGAAACGATCGGGATCTGGATAGCGGCTTTACTCACCTTAGGGATTTTCAGCTTTTTGTATAAGGACAATCCATTCTATAAGTTTTGCGAATCTTTATTTGTCGGGATCTCAGCAGGATACTGGTTTGTCACCACTTTCTGGCAGGTCTTTATGCCCAAGCTGGCAGATAACTTAGTCGCTGGCAGGCTCTATTACATAATTGGAGGCGTCTTCGGCGTGCTGATGCTCCTACGCCTTTTCCCAAAGATCGGCTGGCTCTCCAGATGGTCCTTAGCCTTGGTAGTGGGAACGACTGCCGGCCTTTATTTTACCCGTTACCTGGTGAGCAATGGAATGATCCAGGTGCAGAACACCATCATCCCTCTTTATGTAAAAGGTAATCTATCTCAGACCATAGGGAATTTAGTTATTGTGATTGGAACCTTTAGCGGTTTAATCTATTTTTTCTTTTCCAAGGAGCACAAGGGCGCCTTTGGAGGCTTAGCCAAGCTGGGGATCTGGTTTTTGATGCTCTCCTTTGGCGCCTCTTTCGGGTATACGGTTATGTCCAGGATGTCTCTTCTCATCGGCAGGATGGACTTCCTTTTAGGAACCTGGTTGGGGTTGATTCGATAGAAATTAAGGCATGTAAATATAGAGGTTAGAGAAAGGATCATATGAGGTATAAAAACCTGAACAGATTGTTGATTTTGACGTTTTTTTTCTTTTTCCTAATTTTACCTTTAGGCCAGATTCTGGCTCAAGAGGATACCCTGCCCCCAGCTCCCCCCACCGAAGTAAGAGCTTCTGATACCCAGAACGATAATGGTCATTCCATCACCATAACCTGGAAGCTTTCCGGAGATGATGGAGCAGGTAAGAAAGATGTAGTGGCATACGAGATTTTAAGGTCAGAATCACCTGCTGGCGAGTTTGTAGTACGGGGGATGGTGCCTGCTGGTAATAACACCTATCAGGATCGAGGGGCTAAAGAAAAGGAAGATAAAAACTATTTCCATCCTTACCATGATTTCTATTATAAAGTCAGAGCCAAGACTTTAAATTCCTATTCAGAATCCGGGGTGGCTGGACCTGCCCAAGCTTACGGACAGTGGTTCCATTTAGGCAAACTCCCGGTATTTGTGGGAACTTTAGCCTTTACCATTATGGTCCTGGCTTTCATCAGCCTGGCACGTAAGGGTAAAAAGTTTTACGTAAGGCCATTGGCAGGTATAGATGCGGTGGATGATGCTATCGGTAGAGCTACGGAGATGGGAAGACCTATACTTTACATTTTGGGCCTGGGTTCTGCGGCAGATATCGCCACTATCGCTTCATTCACCATCCTGAATAGAATTGCCAAAAAGACAGCTGAGCATAAAACCAAAATAATCGTTCCCTGCAATGACCCGATCGTTATGTCTGTGGCTCAAGAGACGGTAAAAGCAGGATATCTGGATGCTGGCAGGCCGGACATGTACCAGGAGGAAAATATCTTTTATATCACCTCAATGCAGTTTGCCTATGTGGCTGCGGTTAATGGTATAATGCTTAGAGAAAAAACTGCAACCAATTTTTATTTAGGGAAATTCTATGCCGAGTCTTTGATCTTAGCTGAGACCGGTTCTGTGGCCGGTTCTATCCAGATCTCCGGCACAGACGAGATCGCCCAGATACCTTTCTTTGTGGCGGCAACTGACTATACCCTGATCGGAGAAGAGCTTTATGCTGCATCAGCCTATTTAGGAAGGGAGCCTTTGCTTTTGGGTGCCTTAAAGGCACAGGATTTAGCCAAAGCCATTGTGATGATAAGCTTAGCCTCAGGGGCTGTGGCAGCCAGTTTTCATTTAGATTTCTTTTTGAGATTGTTTACAGTTCAAATGTAAAAATTAAGGAGTAAGTTTAATGCGCAGACAACTTCCCATCTTGATAGTTTTCGTGTCCGGGGTCTTTATGGTCATCCAATATTTTATACCTCACGAGTCGTTCGAGTTTATATATGAATATGCTATGGACTGGATAATAATCATTGGGATCTTCGCCATGCTATTAGGCTTATGGAGCTTGACCCGGGCCAGCGTGAGCAAGGTTCAAGCTAAAGCTCCAGGCTGGGGTTTTTCGGTGATGACCCTTGTCGGACTGGCTACCATGCTTTTTTTAGGCTTCTATAAAGGGAACAAAAGCATAGCTGAAGGCACCTTCTTTATGGATTTATTCTGGTACATCTATACCCCTATTCAGGCAACTATGTTCTCCTTATTAGCTTTCTATATCGCTTCAGCCGCTTATCGATCCTTCAGGGTGAGAACTGTTTTAGCTACCATTCTTCTGGTAACCGCTTTAATCATTATGTTGAGATTGATCCCCTTAGGACCTATCTCTGGTGTAAACCAATGGCTGGCTTCATGGATTTTGACTGTCCCGAATATGGCAGCCAAAAGGGCTATCTGGATCGGGGTGGGTTTAGGTGCCACAGCTACTGCTTTGAAAATTATATTCGGGATCGAAAGAGCTTATATGGGGAAGGATTAATAGGCTATAGCCTAAAGGCTAAAGGTAATAGTTGAATGGAGGAATGAAAGATGAATTTTTATGAGAGGTTGATGCAGTTAGACCGGAGATGGATCTATTTAGGGGTAGCTATCGCAGTAACCATACCGGTTCTGGCACCCTTTAAAGTTCCAGTTTATATCACACCGGAGGCCAAAGCAGTCTACGAGTTCGTGGAGAACACCAAGCCAGGGGAGATAATCTTTCTGGCTATAGATTATGACCCCAATGCTATGGCGGAATTACATCCTATGGCAAGAACCATAATGAGACAATCCTTTTCCAGAGGGATAAGACTTATAATCTCAGCTTTGTCTCAGAATGGACCCGGTATGGCAGAACAACTGATCTCGCAGATCTCCAAGGAATACAATAAAAAGAATGGGATGGATTATGTCTATTTAGGATATAAGCCGTATCCTGGGATTACCATCCTGGCTATGGGTCAGAATTTCCGCATTCCATTCCCCACCGATTATTATGGCACACCTTTGGACTCTTTACCGATGATGGATGGGGTAAGAAACTATGACGATGTAAAAGGGATAATCTCCATTGTCGCAGGGAACATAGCCGAATACTGGATAAACTATGCTAATGGACGTTATAAGGCGAAAGTGTTTTTTGGAGTAACCGGGGTTATGACTGCAGATTATTATCCTTTTCTTCAATCCGGACAGCTCCTCGGTCTCTTAGGTGGACTGAAAGGTGCTTCGGAATATGAGAGATTAGCTAAACAGGAAGGGGTAGCAACAGAGGGGATGAGCATTCAAACTGTGGCTCATTTAGTGGTCATCGCCTTTATCGTTGTTGGAAACATCGGATTTTTTATGTCCAAAAAGAAAAAAAGATAAGGAGAATAGCGATGGTTACAGATCTAAATACCGCCATTTGGAATACCTTAGCCGCATTTTTAACCTTTTGCATCTTCTCTTTTCTATATAAAGATAACCCCTTTTATAAGATCGCCGAGCACATTGTGGTGGGTGTCTCTGCCGGTTATTTTGCCGTGATCCTTTACTGGAACGGCCTGGTACCCAAACTCTGGAACCCGGTGGTAAAACAGGGGAAATGGTATTATCTGATCCCTGGATTGTTAGGGTTGATAATGTGGACCCGTTTTTCCAAGAAATATGCCTGGATCTCACGTTTTTCCATCTCCTTCTATATGGGGATCGCTACCGGAGTGGCAGTGCCTCTTTATATGCAAAACTTTGTGATCAGACAGCTAAGCTCAACTATGTTGCCAGTCCACTTTAAAAACTCAGTGGGATTTTTTAACCTTTTGATAATCGTGGGCGTCTTATGTGCCTTGATCTACTTCTTTTTCTCCAAGGAGCACAAGGGCGCTATGGGCTCAGCCGCCAGGGTGGGTATCTGGACCTTGATGGTCGGTTTTGGCGCCGGATTCGGCTTGACCGTTATGGGCAGGGTGTCCCTGCTGATAGACAGGGTTATATTTTTGAAGAATTATTTTACATCGATTTTTGGTCATATCCTGTAATTTTGAAACTTATTGTGTTTGGTGACTGATGAAAAGTTCTGCATTTCGCAAGCTTTTTAGCCTTTTTTCTTCATTAATTTTTCTCTTTTTGTTTTATTCTCCAGCTCAAGGAGCAGAGTCTTCTGCCCCAGCCTGGTTTGATAAAAATCGAGTCAATGTTTTCATAGTCCTGGCTTTGTTTTTCGCCTTTGTAATCTATTTCATAAATCGAGCCCAGAAGGGGAAATCGCTTTTCGTAAGAAGGATCCCAGGACTGGATGCCATAGAGGAAGCAGTGGGAAGGGCGACTGAGATGGGCAGGCCAATCCTTTATATCTCCGGGATAGAGGATATGGATAACCTGCAGACCGTTGCCAGCATGATAATCTTAGGAAACGTGGCGGAGATGGCCGCCGCTTATGAAGTCCCGCTTTTGGTTCCCGTGTGCCAGCCCTTCGTAGTGACAGTGGCTGAGGAATCAGTTAAACAGGGTTATGCCAAGGCAGGAAAACCAGAGGCCTATAACCCTAATAACGTCCGCTTCCTTACCAGCGAGCAGTTCGCCTACGCCAGCGGGGTTAACGGGATAATGCTCCGGGAAAAGCCTGCGGCAAATTTCATGTTCGGAAGTTTTTATGCTGAATCTCTGCTTATGGCAGAAACCGGCTTTTCAACTGGAGCCATTCAGGTAGCAGGGACAGCCAACATTCACCAGCTCCCTTTCTTTGTGGTGGCTTGCGATTATACCCTGATCGGAGAGGAGCTTTTTGCAGCCTCAGCTTATTTATCCAAAGAACCTAAGCTCTTAGGAAGTCTAAAAGGCTCAGATTTAGCCAAATTGTTGATAATGATATATCTGGTGTTAGGAGTTTTGTTCGTGACTTTCGGGATAGACATATTCCTTCGCTGGGTTTTTGTCCAGTAGAGGAGAAAGGTAGCGGAGGTCTTTAGATCTCCATGTGGCAAGAAAAGATGGAAGGCTGAAGCCTTCCGCTACAAAAAAACTATGAAAGGTTCATTTTTAATCTTATTACTCTCAACTTTATCCATCGGTTTTTTTCATTCCTTAGCTCCGGACCACTGGGTTCCTTTTGTGATGATTGGAAGGTCATCCAACTGGTCTAAAAGGAAACTGACCTGGGTGACCTTTTTGTCCGGAATCGGCCATGTTGGCTCCTCAATCTTACTCGGAAGTGTCGGAATATTATTAGGCTTAACCCTTTCAAAATTGAAAAGCCTAGAAAGTTCCAGAGGCCAGATCGCTCTTTACCTTTTAATCGGTTTTGGAGTTGCTTATGCCCTATGGGGGTTAAGGCAAGCAAAAAAACATAATCACCATCACCATCTGAATGAAAAGTTGGCTCACAAGAAGGCGATAACCGTCTGGGCTTTGATGGCAATATTTGTCTTAGGACCCTGTGAGCCTTTGATTCCGTTGATGTTTTTAGCCACCCAGTTTGGCTGGAAAGGCATCTGGGGAATCTCAATTGCCTTTTCGATTGTAACAATTTTTATGATGATAACCCAGACCCTTTTAGCTTATTCCGGAGTTAAATTGATAAAGACTGATTTCGCGGAAAAGTATACCCATTCGATTGCGGGTGCAGTTATTGCTTTGACCGGAGTGTTTGTTTTGTTTTTAGGGATTTGATGTAGGGGAGGTCTTCAGACCTCCATTTATTCAGGCACGTGGAAGGCTGAAGTCTTCGCCAGGATCCTGTGGACAAGACCTTGTCCGAATTTGGATCCATAGGAACGGCCTTCCGCTACGAAAAAAACACAAGATGGTAGAACAGACATTTCCTACGGATCCGTTTCTCGGACTTGTCTGTTCGGCAGGGTCAGAGAGCAAAGCCTGGCGCCCTACGGGCGGGCTGGCTCGTAGCCACAGGAATGTCTGACCTACCAGAGTGGACAGCCACGAGGGCTATCCCTACTAAAGAAGGATACATGCGTAGAGAAGTCCCTGTAATAATCTGTTTTTTAGCTGGAGCTCTTTTTATCGGGAACTATTTTTCCCCTAAGCTTCAGCCTGTTGCTCAAGTGGTTAATCAATGGGCTATAATTTGCATTGCCTTTGCCTATGTCTTAGGTGTTGCCAACATCTTCAGGATAAATTATCAGGTGATAACCAGAAAGGGAAAAGATTGGATTTATAAGGTAGTTTTAATAGTCGGACTTATCTTGATGATCTATCTGGGGATTTTCAGGGGAGTCAAAGAGGGAACAGCCTTCAACTGGGTTTTTATGAACGCCATTTATCCTATGCAAGCAACTATGTTTGCCCTTTTAGCCTTTTATATAGCGTCAGCCGCATTCAGGGCTTTCAGGATAAGGTCCTGGGAAGCAGCTTTATTAGGAATCACTGCTGTTTTAGTGATGATCGGAAGGGTGCCATTGGGTGAAGCTGTCTGGAAAGAGTTCCCACCTTTTACCGAATGGATTATGAACGTGCCACAACTGGCAGCAAAAAGAGCCATAATGATAGGAGCGGCCCTTGGTGCTATCTCCACCGGCTTGAAAGTCTTGATCGGATTGGAGAAAACTTATATGGGCGGAGAGTGATTTTTATATGAGGTCTTCGAATCAGTGGAAGTTATCGGTCGGGCAAAGGTGCCCGACCTACGTAGCTGGATTTGTAGTTGCTCGATTTATCGAGCATCAAGCCCAATGAATTGGGCAACTACCTTGAAGCAGTCGTAGGCGTCCGCCTGAGGCGGACCAGCCCAGTCCAGGATGGATCCATTCGGACTAAACGAGTTTATCAGAAGTTCCTTTATGAGAAACTTTTTCGAAAAACTTGAAAAGTTAGACCGCAGGGTGATCTTTATCTTTGTAGCGATTGCCCTGATATTACCTTTATTTTTCCCTTTGAATATCAAGTTCTCAGTCACCCCTCCGGTTAAAAGCTTCTATGATACTATAGAATCTTTACCTCCAGGCTCAAAAGTCCTTTTAAGCGCAGATTACGACCCTGGCTCTATGCCCGAGCTCTGGCCTATGCACCTGGCAGCACTCAGGCAGATGTGCAAAAGAAACATCAAGATAATCTCCACCCAGCTCTGGGCAACTGGCTCTCCTTTAGCTGAAAGGGCCTTTAACCTGGTAGCAGTTGGTGAGTATCACAAACAGTATGGGATTGATTTTGTGAATTTAGGTTTTAAGGAGGGTCGGGAGGTGGTGATGGTCTCAATGGGGAATTCAATCCCCCAGACTTTTCCAGCAGATTATCATGGTAACAAGACCGAAGACCTGCCCATTATGAAAGGTGTAAAAAACTTCAGCGACTTAGCTATGATCGTTAATATCTCCGGCGGCCTTCCCGGAACAAAGGAATGGGTATTGCAGGTTGTGTCCCGTTATCACATAAAGCTTGTCTCAGGCTGTACTGCAGTAGCCGCCCCGGAGTTTTACCCTTATCTACAATCCGGACAGTTAGTGGGACTTTTAGGCGGAATGAAAGGCGCAGCCGAATACGAGCAGATGGTTGGCGTTACTGGATTGGGTAAGAGGGGAATGGATTCACAGTCCGTAGCTCATCTGGTGATCTTTTTCTTCATCATCATAGGCAATATCGCTTATTTTTCAATGAAATTGATGAAAAAGGAGAAATAGTAGAACATGCCTTCATCTGAATTAATCGGTACCTGGGTTGCCGCAGGCCTGACCTTATTCTGTTTTAGCTTCCTGTATAAGGATAATCCCTTCTATAAATTTGCTGAGCATCTCTATGTAGGGATCTCTGCCGGCTACTGGGTCTCTATGGAATATCACAATGTGTTCAGGCCCAATCTGTGGGACCCTTTGATGAGGCTTGACTTGAATATCCTTTTCTCCTTCCCCCGGGCCGGGTTTGCCTTTATGTGGCAGTCTTTAATATTGATAATTCCTTTTGCCTTCGGGATTTTATTTTTTACCCGGTTTACCAAAAATTTTGCCTGGCTTTCCCGCTGGTCTATGGCTTTAATCATCGGAATTTTCGCCGGGATAGCTATCATAGGATATAGCACTGGTGACTTAATCCTTCAGATCCGCGCCAATTTGCTACCCTTATGGACCGGCAACTGGCTCTCTTCTTTGAATAACATCCTTCTGACCATCGGGGTTCTCACCTCTTTAATCTATTTTTTCTTCTCCAAAGAGCACAAAGGCGCCTTAGGGGCTGGAGCCAAAGTCGGCATCTGGTTTCTGATGATCTCCTTTGGCGCCTCCTTCGGGTATACGGTTATGTCCCGTATGTCTCTTCTTATCGGCAGGATCTATTTCATATTCGGCGAGTGGCTCGGTTTGATAAAATGAAAAAGCCCCCAAAATCTTGAGGGCTTTTTTTCTTCAAAATCCTTAAGTATAATATTATTTTTTCTTGAACAGGGTGGAGCTTAAAGCAACTTTCTTGGTCAAGACCATTCCTCCGCCTCTGGGGTCATTGTCAGTAACTGAAATTGTAGCGCTCTTGATGGTGGTGTCAGTTGGTGCATTAAAGAACAAGCCAGAGGATTCTCCATAGCCATTGGTTATACTGGGTGAGCCAGTGATCGTGCCTGACGAGGCAGTCGCAGAAAGGGAATGACCGCCCAAGGGGTTACCTGAACGATCCTTTATTAAAACGGTGAAAGGCTCAGTAGTTCCGTACATCACAGAAGCCACTATATCTATAAGACAATTTTTGTAATAGGCAAAACCGGTCAGGAAATTTACTTGAACTGTAGCTGAAGACCAGTCTGCTTTGGCAGTCAGGTTAGAGACCGCGCCTATTCCATCATCCGGTGAAACCGGGGAATAATCCCGGGTCAATATCTGGCTCACCAGCTCGGTCTCAAAAAGCGAAGCATTTATTCCATCCTGAGTAGTCCCGGAAGCACAGGTTCCGAAATCCGTCTCCATCTTAACCTGTGTTCCCCCTACCACAAAATTCCCATTCAGATCCACAACCCTGATGATTACGTCCCCTTTTGATACCCCATCTGCCACAAGAGAAAGAGGATAGGTCAGGAATGTGGTCGTATCTGGTGGACCCGAGACGATGATTAGGACGGTGTTGGACACAGTCCCTCCAGCAGTCGAGGCGTAAACATATGCTAACCCATCGTTTCTGGGCTCGCCCGAATGATAGACTGATGTGGCTAATCCGCCGGAAGTTATAGCATAGGCATCCACCATCCCTTCCTCTGTTCCAAAATAGACTGCGGTACTATTCTGAACCGGATTTCCGTAGATATCGTCTACCATCGCTAAGACCTCAGAGGTAACATTCACGACATCCCATCCCCGGATATTCAAAGGCTTTGCTCCTAAGGAGAGATAAGCTGGAGGACCGGCATTAATGGCCACCCGGGTGACATTGGAAAAAATGGTTCCTGCTTCAGCTCTCAGCTCTACTGTTCCTGAGATGGTACCGCTATTCAAGGTCACTACTGCCTGGCCTGACTCCATGGTGTAAGCAGTATCCGGACCATAACCTTTATTCTCAAGATTTTCTCCTCCATCCGGACCATTTAAAATCCTGAAAATTATTTGCTTCCCAGCACCTACTTTATTTCCCAACGAATCATATCCAGTTGCCACCAAAACTGCTGATTCAATTCCTCCAGTCCCTTTAACCTGAATTGAAGGCCTGAGCGTGTTGAATTCTATGCTGGCAATCGTGCCGCTGGAACCAGATCCAGGGGAAGTTACGCGCAAAGTCGTGGTCAGGCTGTCCCCGCTGGTAAGTTTTGCTTTCAAAGTGACTGTGCCGGTATCTGAAGATACGAAATAGGAAGAGGCAGTTCCCGAAGTGTCAGTCATGTCATAAACATCTCTGAAGGAGCCTAAGGATGCAGGTGAGGCTGAGAAATTAACCCGCACGTTATTATAGGGGTTATTATCCTGATCCGTCACTTTTGCCTGGACTAAGCTTGAATCTCCTGTTTGCATAGAGGTTTTAAGGGCAGTGAATGTTTTCAAAACCGTTTGAGTGCCCGAGGTGGGAGAGGTAGAATTTTTCTTACACCCGGAAATGAGAAGAACCATAACCAAGGCTACAAAAATTACCCCGAAAACAAAAAAAGCTTTGTTCCTCATAACCACTCCTTTAAATGATTGTTATTGTTTGAACTTTACTAAGTATTTTATCGGCAGGTTTGGATAAGAATTTAGGGGAAAAGAAGTATATCCCCTCTCCCTTCACGGGAGAGGGAAATTGTAGTTGCTCTATTCATCGAGCACTAAAATGCCCAGTGAATTGGGCAACTACGAAGAGATTTGTGTAGCGGAAACCTTTAGGTTTCCATCAAGTTGGTGGAAGGCTGAAGTCTTCGCCAGGATCCTGCGGACAAGACCTTGAGGCCTTCCGCTACATCAGTGGTCGTCGGGTCCCCTGACCCGACGAAAAAGCCAAGGGGATTCATGAAGTAAAGGCAGGCTAAAATCCCAAGACCTTGAGACCTTACGCTCTGGTCAACCTAAATCACCAGAAGCTCGGCTATCTTCTCTTTCAGCTCGGCTAAATTGGAGGATTTGATCAGGTAGGCATCTGCAATCCAGGAGGAGAAGTCCGACTTGAAAGTCTCGTAAGCCGAATTCAAGACCACCGGCAGGTCTTTATTGAATTCCTTTATCTTTTTCAGCACCTCTAAGCCGTGGAGTTTCTTTATCTTTATATCCAGAACCACCAGGTCCGGAAGATTCTTTTTGGTAAGCAAGACCGCTTCTTCCCCATCCATAGTGCTCATAACCTCGTACCCCTCATCCTGAAGTTCCTCTTGGTAGAGTTCTAAAAGATGAGGCTCATCTTCTACTAACAAAATTTTGTACATAAAACCCCTCATCAATTTGCCAGACAATAGTTACAGAATTTCTACTTCTTTCTTAATAGTGTTTTGTAATAATTATTGTAAAACTCAGTGCTATCGCATTTGACCTTGTTTTCTTGCCAAATATATCCATGCGGTCTTTCAATTGCCATAGTAACTAGATTAAAAAGTACAATTGAAGTTGAATCATTAAAAACTTTCACATTTGAAATTCTGGTAGAGTGAAAGGTAATCTTCTGCGCCTGAATCTTATATTCACCCATACGCACATTAGACAACCAGAATCTTCCAAGGGTGTCGGTTTTTGTGCCTATTGTTGGCATTCCTTCAACATAGACTACAGCTCCAGAAAGAGGTCGCATAGTCTGTTTATCAACAACTATTCCTGCAATATTCCCGGTCTTATATCTTGAATCTTTAGTAACTGGTTGGATATAAAATATCTCCTCAAACTTTTTCCTGAAAAAACAACTGCTGTCGCAGGCTATAATCGCATCCTCATGCTCTATCAGAGGAGGCTCGACTGACAACAACCCAGGAACTATACCAAAATTGACAATGGAGGTGGAATCTGGAGCAATCTTTATCCCTTTTGCTTCTGTCATCTTATAGTCATAATGCCATTCATAAGTTTCCGTTTTATATAAACCACTTTCTCCTCTGGCATACATCTCATATTCTCCCGGCTCTATTCCAGAGAAAAAATACCTGCCTGAGGAATCAGCATAAGTTATTTTCCCCTTGGTTTTCTGCTTTATCCGTACTGTATCCCCTCGAACATCCTTAAACTGCATGATCTCATCCCATTCACCTGAAAGCCTTACGAGCCCAACCAGAGCTCCAGGTAGCGGTCCGCCTGAATAAACTACTCCTGCTATATTCCCAGTTCCAAGGTTTTTTTTCTGTGTAATTTTCATCTGGTCATTGTCAAACTGAATCAGCCCCTCTGGGTAACGTGATAATCGAACTTCTATTACCGTATCACCATTTATTATTATCTTTCTTGCAGAATCTATGACGACTTCCTTCTTCGCCGATGAGAGATCAAGCTTCATCAAATATTCGAGATCCATCTTAACAAAAGAAGCGCTGTCAATTTCCGCTGTTCCTTTGACCTTACAATTCAGTGCTGGTCGAGGGAGAGTATCTGATAAGAGGATAAGAATTGTGGTCGAATCGGGCCACACCAACACAGGTTTAAAAAAGGATTTAATACATTTATCTCCGGTGACCGCAACTATGTATGCTCCAGGGATTATATTTGAGATGAGAAATTTTCCATTTGAATCTGTTCTTGCCTTTTTTTCAAGAATACTAACCTGGACATCTGTCAAAGGTTTTCCTTCGCATACCACTATTCCAGCTATGTTACCGGCTTTAGTCTCTTTAACAAAACCTCTATTTAAAACCACTGCGAACAAAACCACCAAAATCAATCCAGTCAAAATACAATTCTTTTTCATAGTTCTTCTTCCTAAAACGGTAAATACACTGTAAACTTTGACCCTTTATTCACCTCGCTTTTGACTTCGATATACCCCTGGTGGTCTGCGATTATCTTCTTGCAAACCGGCAAGCCCAGGCCTGAGCCTTTGGGCTTGGTGGTGAAAAAGGGGATATATAGTTTCTGCAGATTTTCTTCACTTATCCCGGAGCCGGTATCCTCAACCTTGAAGATAGCGAAATCCTCGTTTCTTTTAGTCCTTATAGTCAAGGTCCCTCCTTCAGGCATCGCATCAATCGCATTTTCTATCAGGTTGAAAAGAACCTGCTCTATCCGTTTGGGGTCGAAATTCACAATGGAAGGTTCCAGTGAGAACCTGGTTTTTAACCAGATGCCGTTATATCTTAACTTACCCCTGAACACCTCTATAGCATCTTTAATCAGCAGATTCAAATCCTTTTTCTCATAATTTAACCTGGTAGCTTTTGAATAGTCCAAGATCTCAGAGGTTATGCTCTCTAACCTTTCGGTTTCCTTCACGATGATCTCCAGCTCGTGCGGCCCGAGCTTCCCTTCCACTGCTTTTCTTAAAGCCCGGCGAGCATAGCCGCCCATCGTCACCAGGGGGGTTTTTATCTCATGGGCTACAGTAGTGGCTAACTTTCCTATGTCCACCCATCTTTCAGCCTGCATGAGGTAGTTCTGGTTTTCCCTTAAAAGCTGGCTGGTGAGCTCTAATTCTTTTAGTTTTTGTTTCAGTTCTTCATGCAGGATAATGTTCTCAATCTGGGAAGCAGCCTGGTTGGCAAAGGTCTCCAGCCCCACCTGGTCGTCCTCCAAAATCTTGTTCCCGGTGATAAGGTTATCTACTGCCAGAATCCCTATGGCTTTATTTTCAGAAAATATCGGGACAAGCAAAAACCCTTTTGGACTTAGAAGTTCCAGGATCTTCCCCGGTTTTAGATTTGAGACTTCCTCCTCTTTTATATTGAAACTTCTTTTCTCTAAAATTGCCTTGATCGGAATATTCTCTTTTTCCTCCAGGGAAAAAGTGAGAGCCTTTATCTTAAAAGTTAATTCATTCTCCTGCTCCTCTGAGGAGAGTGCGTTCTCTAACATCTGCTCAAAAGTGACTTTCTCTTTTTTTATGTGTGACCAAATTTTGAAAGCTTCTTCTTGGTCCTTAGGGCCCAGGCCCATTCTCCCTTCTAAGGTTTGAGTTTTAGGATTTACCAGGAAGATGAATGCCCGGTTAAAACCGAATGCCTCCCCGGCTGTTACCCCGGTTAAGATTATCCTTAAAGTTTTATCCAGCTCCTTGGACTTGAGCAGGGCATCTGATACTTTTTTCAGGAGGGAAAGCTCCTCTAATTTCTTGTTAAGGTCCTGGTTTATCCTCTCCAGATAATTATCAAAGGTTTTCACCTGCCCGAGCAGAATTTTTAAAGACTCCTCTGCAATCCGGTCAGCGCTCCTTCTCCCAGTAGACCTGGAGGAAAGTTTCTGGAAGAAGCTGCATTCCAGACAGTTTCCCAACCTTTTATCTGAAGGAAGGAAAATTTCGAGCTTCTCCCCTGAAGCTAAAAGATTGACCCAGCAGTTCCCCTGCTCTTTTTTATCTGGAGAAAAACAAGAAAGAGGAATATCCAAAAAATCTGATTTCATTTCCCCCTCCAAAAATTTGTTTAAATTTACTATAAACTCTTCAAGGTAATTTGTCAAGAATTTTATGTTGACATCGCGTAGATTTATTTTAACTTTTACCTTTATGAAGAAATCCGAGTTCCAAAAAATTCAAGAGATAGTTAAAATCGCCTTAGAAGAAGACCTGGGAAAAGGAGATATAACCTCAGAGCTGATTATCCCGGAAAAACAAAAGGGGATGGGGTTTATCATAGCCAAAGAGAAAGGGATAATCGCCGGGCTGGAGGTGGCAAAATCGGTTTTCAAGCAGGTTGATCCCGGATTAGTCTTTAAGCCCTTAGTAAGTGACGGAGACAAAGCGAGACCAAACCAGAAGGTCGCCCTGATCCGGGGAAAGGCAAAAAGTATCTTAGCTGGAGAAAGGACAGCCCTGAATTTTCTGCAGAGGCTTTCTGGAATTGCCACCCTTACTGGCGAGTTTGTCAGGAGAATCAGAGGCACCAGGGCGAAAATCTTAGATACCCGCAAAACCACCCCCGGACTGAGGCTCTTGGAAAAGTATGCAGTAAAAAAGGGTGGAGGAGAGAACCACCGCCAAGGGCTTTATGATATGATCCTGATTAAAGATAATCATATTGAGGCAGCCGGGAGTATCCCTTTAGCAATCAGGAAAGCTCTGAGAAATAAAAAAGGACTTAAAATCGAAGTCGAAACCAGGAATTTTGGAGAGGTTAAAGAGGCTTTAAATTTTAAGATCGACCGGATAATGCTGGATAATTTCAAGCTGGAGGATTTAAAAAAAGCGGTCAAGCTCATCCGTTCAAAAAACAAAAAAGTGGAGATCGAAGCCTCAGGCAGGGTTAATCTGAAAAATGTTAGAAAAATAGCCCTGAGCGGTGTTGACTTCATATCCGTAGGAGCACTGACCCATTCAGCCGAGGCTTTAGACTTCAGCCTTTTGCTGAAGTGAGGATGTGCGGAGGTTTTTAGACCTCCAATGATTTAGAAATGTGGAAGGCTGAAGCCTTCCGCTACAAAAAATAGAAATGTAGCGGAGGTCTTTAGATCTCCAATGATTTAGAAATGTGGAAGGCTAAAGCCTTCCGCTACAAAAAAAATAGAAATGTAGCGGAGGTCTTCAGACCTCCAATGATTTAGAAATGTGGAAGGCTGAAGCCTTCCGCTACAAAAAATAGAAATGTAGCGGAGGTCTTTAGACCTCCAATGATTTAGAAATGTGGAAGGCTGAAGCCTTCCGCTACAAAAGAGATAGAAATGTAGCGGAGGTCTTCAGACCTCCAGGTTTTTTTCGTAGTGCGTCCCGCCGTTGGCGGGATCAGGTTTGCTTGGGTTGTGGAAGTGGAAATGCTATTCTTCCAAAAAGCATGACCTTTGATCATGGAAAAAAAGAAAAGTAAATAACGATGATCTCTGAGAGCATTCTTACCCTTTTGAAAAGAGAAAAGAAGTCTGGCGGGTTAAGTGCCAGTCTTCTTTCCTCTTCGTTAAGTCTGCCCACCTCTTCAGTTTATGAAGGGATTGCGGAATTGAGAAAACTCGGGTATAAAATTGAAACTGAAAAAGGAAAAATTTATCGCCTGACCTCAGTGCCAGATAGCCTCATACCTTTAGAGATTCACGATAACCTTAAAACTAAAATCTTAGGGAAAAGAATCCTCTCTTACCGCACTCTAAAATCGACCAATGACTTAGCTTATAGATTAGCTGAAGAAAAAGCTCCTGAAGGGACTTTAATCGTGGCTGAAAAACAGACTGCAGGAAAAGGAAGACTGGGCAGAAAATGGCTCTCTCCTCCGGAAAGGGGAATCTGGATGAGTTTGATCTTAAGACCCAAAATCCCGCCAGCCAAAGCACCCGGACTTTCCTTATGTACTGGTTTAGCTTTAGTCAAGACTATAAGAGAGAAAACCGGACTTCAGGCAGACCTGAAATGGCCCAACGATTGCTTGATCGAAGGAAAGAAATTCGCCGGGATTCTTTTAGAGCTATCAGCAGAGCTGGATAAAGTAAACTTCGTCATAATAGGAGTAGGAATAAATGTGAACCAGGTCCAGAACGATTTCCCTAAAAATCTGAAAGGTAAAGCCACTTCCATCCTTATGGAATCAGGCAAAAGATACTCCAGGGTTGAACTCCTAAAGACTTTTTTAGAGAAATTGGAAAAAATCTATCTGAATTTCAAAACCTTTGGACTGAAATTCTATCTGGACGAGATAAAAGGCTCTTCTTCCATCATGTTGGGACATAAAGTGAAGCTTCTATACGGAAAGGAGAAGATCAGGGGCATCGTCAAAGACATTGATGAGAACGGTTCCTTAATCCTTGAAACTCGCAGCCGCCTGAGAACCATAAGCTCCGGCGAGGTAACCTTGATTTAAAAACCCTGGAGTGTAAACCTTTCCTACGGATCCGCTTCTCGGATAGGTTTACCTTTGATAAATCTGAAGCTTTATACTCCAATCAACTTTCAGGAGGAAATATGCTTATATGTATAGACATTGGAAACACCAACACCGTGATTGGCATATTTATAAAAAACATTTTGAGGAACTACTATCGTGTATCCTCCAATCATTTTTTGACTATGGACGAATGCGGAATACTAATCCGGCAACTGATCGGGAAGGTCAAAACCGAGAAGATCGAAGGGGTGGTCATTGCTTCAGTTGTGCCAGCCCTGACCACTGTGTATGAGGAGATGAGCAATAAATACCTGCATACTGAGCCGGTTATAATCTCCTCAAAATTACCTTTGGGGATGAAGATACTTTACGATAACCCCGAACAGGTTGGCGCAGATAGGATCGCCAATGCCATAGCCGCTTTTGAAATCTATGGAGGCCCGGTCATCGTAGTGGATTTAGGCACAGCCACTACTTTTGATGTTATTTCTGAAAAAGGCGAATACCTTGGAGGAGTAATATCTCCAGGAATCGAGACCTCTTCTGCTAACCTTTTCCAAAAGGCTGCACTCCTTTCTAAAGTGGAACTCAAAAAACCGAAAAAGGTCATCGGCACAAACACCCAGGAAAGCCTTAAGTCAGGGATAATCTATGGAGCAGTTGGTCAGATAGACGAGATAGTTAAAAGGATAGAAAAAGAGCTGAAACATATTCCTAAGATAATAGGCACAGGCGGGTTAGCAGAGTTGATTTATAAGGAATCAAGCTCCATTCAGAAAATTGACCCTACCTTAACCCTGAAGGGGCTTAAAATCATTTATGACAGAGTAAAAAAATCAAATAAAATAAAGAAAATCTGAGTAATTATTGGAAAAATAATCGAGCTTAAGATAATTTTAACATTTGACTTGATAATACTGAAATTTTAAATAAAATTTTACTTGCTTTTTAAAAGCTAAGATTATATCTTTTGTCAATCCTTAGCAATCTTCAAGATGGAGTGCTAAAAAAGTCGCATATTTTGTTTTGAGACAAAAGGATAGGAAACAGGGAACTTTGGACTAAGATGACGTTTGTTCTGTCAAATTCTGTGTTCGACAGAGCAAAGATTGTCCGTATTGAAACTAAACTTATAAACTATTAAACCTTCTAAACTATCAAGAAAGGAGGATCTTTATGAAGGTTAAACCGTTGGGTGACAGAGTCTTAATTAAACCCTTAGAGGCAAAAGACGTCAAGAAGAGTGGAATTATCATCCCGGACACTGCCAAAGAAAAGCCCCAGGAAGGGGAAGTAATTGAAGTTGGTCCAGGTAGAGTAACTGAGGAGGGAGATAGGATAGATATGGAAGTCAAAAAAGGGGATAAAGTTTTATATGGAAAATATTCCGGCACTGAAGTGACCATTGATGATGTGGAATACCTGATAATGAGAGAAAGCGATATCTTAGCCATAATCGGCTAAGTTCTTAACTATTAAAATGAGAGAAAAAGGAGGTTCTGAATATGGCCAAGATTTTGGAATTCAATAGCACTGCCAGGGAAAAGCTAAAAAAGGGTGTGGATAAATTAGCTAATGCGGTCAAGGTTACCTTAGGCCCCAAAGGTAGAAACGTAGTCTTAGACAAGAAGTTCGGCTCGCCCACTGTGACCAAAGACGGAGTTACAGTTGCCAAAGAGATAGACTTAGAAGACCCGTTTGAGAATATGGGTGCCCAGATGGTTAAAGAGGTTGCCTCCAAGACCTCGGACGTGGCAGGAGATGGAACCACCACTGCTACGGTTTTAGCCCAGGCAATCTATCGAGAAGGTTTAAGAAACGTAACTGCCGGCGCCAACCCTATGGCTTTAAAAAGGGGGATAGAAAAAGCAGTTCAGGTTGTGATTGAGGAGATAAAGAAGCTTTCCAGGCCTCTACCCGGTAAGACTGAGATAGCTCAGGTAGGATCGATCTCAGCTAATAATGACAAGGCGATTGGTGATCTGATCGCTGATGCTATGGAAAAGGTGGGAAAAGACGGTGTCATCACTGTGGAGGAAGCAAAGACCACAGCCACTACTCTGGAAGTCGTCGAGGGAATGCAGTTCGACCGGGGATTCCTTTCCCCTTATTTTATCACCAACCCAGATAATATGGAAGCTCTCTTAGAGGAGCCTTTGATTCTAATTTATGATAAAAAGATTTCCGGTATGAAAGACCTTTTGCCCGTCCTGGAAAAAGTGGCTCAGTTGGGCAAAACTCTCCTGATAATTGCAGAGGAGGTGGAAGGTGAGGCTTTAGCTACCTTAGTGGTAAATAAACTGAGGGGAACCTTAAAGGTCTGTGCAGTCAAAGCCCCTGGATTTGGAGATAGAAGAAAGGCAATGCTTGAGGATATCGCAGTTCTAACTAGTGGAAAGGTTATCGCTGAGGAATTAGGGCTCAAATTAGAGAACGCTGTGATTTCAGACTTTGGCAAAGCTAAAAGGGTAACTATAGATAAGGATAACACCACCATAGTTGAAGGTGGAGGTAAAAGCGCAGATATCAAGGCAAGAGTAAACTCTATTCGGAAGCAGATTGAGGAGACCACCTCGGATTATGATAAGGAAAAGTTGCAGGAGAGGTTAGCCAAATTGGCTGGTGGCGTTGCAGTTATAAATATCGGTGCCGCAACTGAGACTGAGATGAAGGAGAAAAAGGCAAGGGTGGAAGATGCCCTGCATGCCACCAGAGCCGCAGTTGAAGAAGGGATAATCCCGGGCGGTGGAGTTGCTTTCTTAAGAGCTATTCCAGCCTTAGAAAAAATGAAATTAGAAGGAGATGAGGCTATCGGAGTCTCTATCCTGAAAAAGGCTTTAGAGGAACCTATTCGACTGATTGCCGAGAACTCTGGAGCTGAAGGCTCAATTGTGGTAAATAGAGTAAAAGAGGAAAAAGGTGCCTTCGGTTTCAATGCCGAAACTGGAAACTTTGAGGATTTAATGGCATCAGGAGTCATCGACCCGACCAAGGTTGCCCGGATTGCTTTGGAGAATGCCGCATCTATTGCCTCCCTTTTAATTACGACTGAGTGTGTGGTAGCGGAAAAACCCGAGGAGAAATCCGCCAGAGGCGGATCGATGATGCCACCCGGTGGTGGTGGATACGGTGATATGTACTAAAGACAATAACGGATGACGAATATCGGATAACGGATAAATAAAAAACTAATATTTCTGCTGACCGTTGGTCTCCAGACCAACGGTCTGTAATCTGTAGGGGCGACCTTTCATCTTGAGCGAAGTCGAAGGAGGGGTTGCCCTTTATATTTTCATAGAGCGCCCCTTTCCCGCAAGGGATCCGTAGGATAGGGTCGCAAAAAAAATAGAGACGCATCGCCATGCGTCTCTACAGATTTTGGAGTGCATTGACCGTGTCAATGCCGCTCCGGTTCGGACTATGCACTCCAAAGTAAAATATTGATTGACTATCCCCCAAATTTCGTTATGATTAAACTAAAGAAGCCTTGATTTCGTTTAATTTTAGGCGGTAAGGGTGTCCGTCCTACGGATTTGTTTCAAGGATGGCAACGAAAGGAAAGATTCACAGCAGAATTAGCGGATTAAGCAGACGGTTATAACAGATTATCTGCTTAATCATCATAATCAGCCTCAAGGTCAAATTCGACTGTGAGAACTCAGTTTTCCCTCTCTCCTCTACGAGCCGTAAGGCTTTTATCGGCTTGTGGGAGAGGGGGAAATAAAATGATTTCACCCTCCCTTTTATTCCCTCCTCTACGAGGAGCAATGCCTCCGTAGGACCGTAAGGCTTTTATCGGCCGTCAAGGGAGGGAAAAATGAAGAACCTGTAGGCGGGGCTCCCAGCCCCGCACAAGGTAAAGCTGAAGCTTTACACTCCAGCATCTTTGATATGGACCTTTTTGAGAAACAAAAAGATAAGAGAATCGAGCAGACCCCTTTAGCTGATCGGATGAGACCCAGGAACTTTGAGGAGTTCATGGGGCAGAAGCATATTCTGTCTGAGGGGAGCGTTTTGAGAAAAGCTATAGAAAAGGGGGAGCTTCAGTCTTTGATCTTCTGGGGACCCCCGGGCACAGGTAAAACCACTTTAGCTTTTATAATTGCCAACTATACCGGAGCGGATTTCAGAGCCTTTTCTGCAGTAACCTCAGGCATAAAGGAAATCAAAGAGGTAATCGCCGCTGCTACCAGGCAGAAAAACCTCTACAATAAGAAAACCATTTTATTTGTAGACGAAATCCACAGGTTCAACAAAGCCCAGCAGGATGCCTTTTTGCCTCACGTGGAAAAAGGGAATGTTATCCTGATTGGAGCCACAACTGAAAACCCCTCTTTTGAGGTAATCTCCGCCTTACTTTCCAGGGCAAAAGTTTATACCTTAAATCTTCTGACAGAAGAAGATCTGAAGGAAATCGTAAATCGAGCACTGCAGGACAAGGAAAGAGGGCTGGGTAACTTGAAAATAAATCTTGAGGAGAAAGCTAAAGATTTCATAGTCCAGATGGCAAATGGCGATGCCCGGGTGGCTCTGAACACTCTTGAATTTGCTGTGATGACTACTTCACCTGACCAAAAAGGGGTTAGAGACATCACCTTGCAGATAGCCCAGGAGGCGATGCAGAAGAAGGCATTAGTTTATGATAAGGCTGGAGAGGAGCACTATAATATAATCTCAGCTTTACATAAAAGCTTAAGAGGCTCAGACCCGGATGCTGCTTTATACTGGCTTGCTCGAATGTTAGCTGGTGGAGAAGACCCGCTTTATATCGCCAGAAGGTTAATCAGGTTTGCCACAGAAGATATTGGAAATGCAGACCCTCAGGCTCTGCAGGTTACCATTGCTGCTAAGGAGGCATATCATTTCTTGGGAAC
>JAUYBY010000003.1 GCA_030692925.1 Candidatus Zixiibacteriota bacterium
GACGAGATCGATGCCTTAGCTCCAGTAAGGGGAGGAGGAGTAAGTGACGCTCATGTTTCTGAGCGGGTGATCAGTCAATTCTTAACTGAGCTGGATGGAATAGAGGAGCTGAAAGGTGTGATAGTTCTTGCGGCCACCAATAGTCTGGACATACTGGATCCAGCACTTCTCCGTGCGGGCAGGTTCGACCTTTTATTGGAACTTCCTATCCCGGATGAAAAAACAAGATTGGAGATTTTTAAAATTCACACTAAGGGGAAACCATTAGCCAAGGAGGTGGACTTAAAAGCCTTAGCCCATACAACCGCCGATTGTGTTGGATCGGATATCGAATTTATCTGCCGTAGAGCATCTCTCTTTGCTATTCGGGATTATGTGGGAAAGGAAAAGGAAAATTACTCTAATTTTGAGATTAAAACCCAACACTTTAACCAAGCCATTAAGGAAATGGCAGAAAGAAAGGGGGGAGTAAAATGAAAAACAATGCCATAAAGTTCTGGGGAGTTGTGTTATTTGTGGTAGGCATAGTTTTCCTTTTGAGCAACTATGCCGTGATTCCAGGAACATTGAGTAAATTGTGGCCCGTGGTCTTATTAGGGATCGGGCTAAAACTATTCTTTACTAAAGGAGAACAGGTAAGCCGGGCATAGAATCTTGGTCATCTTGGCTCTGTTCACCTCCGGGGAAGGATGTTTGAGAAAGCATCCTTCCCCATAAGAGGGGCAATTATATCAGGAGAAGGTCTGATGAATGAAGAAGGAAAATATATTTATGGAATAATCCAAACAAATGAAAAGAAGAGCTTTTGTTCAATTGGATTAAATGACCCTAAAAAAGAGGTATATACAGTTCCACACCAGGATATCAGCGCGGTAATCAGCGATTCACCGATTATGGCTTACCATTCCATGACAAAAGACCGGGTGGTTAAGGATCTTTTTTGTCATCAGTGGGTTATCGAGAAAGTTATGAAGAATCATACCATTATCCCCATGAAATTCGGAACATTTGTTGAAAAAAAAGAGGAAGTTTTGGAGATTTTGAAAAACGGATATAAGCAATTTAGAGAGGCTCTTAACTTGATAAGCAATAAAATAGAGTTAGATGTGGTGGCTTTATGGAATAAAGAGATAATTTTCAAAGAGATTGCAGAGGAGAGGGAAATTAAAGAGCTTAAAGAAAGAATTGCCAGTAATCCAGCTGATCCGCAACTCAATGACCGAATAAAATTAGGCAGAATGGTCGAGAAATCGCTTAAGAACAAAAATCTTGAATATGCAGAAGAGATCTTAAGTGCTTTAAAAGAGGAGGCTTTTGATTTTTGTACCCATGATACTTTAGATAATACCATGATATTAAACTCCTCTTTTCTTTTAGATAGAAACAGAGAAAAAGATTTCGATAAAAAGTTAAATGAGTTAGATGAAAAATATAATAAGAAGATCAACTTCAGATATGTGGGACCTTTGCCTCCGTATGGCTTTAGTACTATAGAGGTGAAAAAGTGGCAATTTGAGGATATCGATAAGGCCAGAAGGTTATTGGGATTGGGTGAAGAAATTACGCCAGCAGAGATCAAAAGTGCACACCGCAAGCTGGTCTTTAAGTATCATCCGGATAAAAATCCTGAAGGGATCCCTTTGGATAAAGAATTTAATGAGTTGACCCAAGCTTATAAGCTTTTACTCGAGTATTGTCAATCCGATCTCAAGACACAGAATACGTGCCGATGCTCCCTGCGAAAGGAAAAGGTTGAGAACTCCATCCTGATTAAAATCCTGAAAATGGCGGAGGAGCCGGTCCGAATTCTGGATCCGTAGGAAAGGGAAGAAATATTGAGAAAACTAATCTATGTTCCGGTAATCCATACCGAGGCGGATATGGGCTCAGTAGCTGAGCCGTTAAAAAAAGAATACATCATAAGGTATGGTCTGAAAAAATGGGATGAACATATTGAAGCCATCAACAGCATGTGGCAGGGGATAAGACAAAAGATATTCGATTTAGGATTGGATTACCACAAGACAAAAGTCTATCAGGACGGACTGCCAGTTTGTAATAAAGAGTTAGCTATAGCTTATGATTTAGCCAAAGCGGGCAATGAAAATTACAAGATAATCTTAGAGTTAGTTCAACGAGGAGCGAATTTGGTGGGGACGGAGGATCCAGGTCTGCTTTTAGAAGAGTACAGCTATATCAAAGCCGTTACCAAAATTGATAACTTAGAAGAAAAAGAAAAAGCCATCAGAAACTACGAAAAAAAAGCTTTGGATATACTCAAAAGAAGGGACGAATACATTGCTAACCGGATAAATCGAACGTTAATCGAGGGAGAAACTGGGATTCTTTTCATAGGGCTTAGACACAAGGTGGATGAAAAATTGTCCAAAGATATAGAAGTCAGTTATCTGATCTATCGACTACCATTTAAAGAAAGCTGTAAAAAATGGTGAAGAATAGACGCCTTAAAGGGATCCATGATATTGTCACTACGGTTCATAAGCTGAGAAGAAAAGATGATGCTGTAATAGATGCCGGCGGTACAGGTTCAGGGGGTTTTGGTTCAGCAGACGAATCCCTAAAGAAGGTTAACCTGGTTAGTCCGCGTACCTGGGTCTTCTCCACTCGACCTAAATTTACCCGTCATCAAAAGCCCATTGAGAAATCGCTCCTGGTGGAAAAAGTTGAGGAACCGAGAGTGAATGTTTTTAAGGAAATAAAGGAGGTAGTGGTGTTAGCAGAAATGCCGGGTGCAGACAAAGAGAGTATTAGCTGCAAAATAAAAGATGATATTCTCTTTCTTTCGGCTGAAGCTAAGGATAGTTGGGGAGCAAAAAAATATGAGAAGGAGATCCTGTTGCCCTGTGTAATCAGTCCGGGTAGTCTGAAAACTTCATATGAGAATCAAATCTTAGAGATTAAACTGAAAAGAAAGGAAAACTGGAAGAGCAAAAAGAGTAAAACCAAAAAAAGGAGATAAAATGAAACATACTATTCTGGTAGTTGATGATGAAAAAGAGATCTGTAACCTTTTTCAAGATACTTTAGTTCAGGAGGGTTATCAGGTTCTTACCGCCACCAATGGAAAGGAGGCAGTCTCTTTAGGAAAGCAAAATAGATTCGATTTGGCTCTTCTGGATATAAAGATGCCAGGAATGGATGGGATAGAGGTGTTTCAAAAGTTAAAAAAGGTTAAGAAGGATATGCAGGTAATCATCCTTACCGGTTACGGAACCTTAAAGACAGCTAAGGAAGCGATGAAATTAGGTGCTTATGATTTTCTAACTAAGCCATTTGATTTGGGGTTAGTAAAAAACATCATCCATCAAGCTTTAGAAAGGAAAAAAGAGGGATAAAAGTGACTGTAGAGAGTAAACCTAAAGAGGGTATATATATCTATTGCGTGATAGACTTTAAGGAAGGAGAATTGGAAAAAAACTTTGGTCCCTTGGGCATAGGTGAAAGAGGGGATGAGCTGCGCTCCTTAAGTTACAAAGATGTCGCAGTGGTGATCAGCAGTTCTCCAATTAAAAAATATCCAGTCTGCAGAGAAAACTGTCTAACCCATGAACGGGCTATCGAGGCGGTGATGAAGGAAGGTTTTACTGTTCTCCCGGTCAGATATTGCACTATTGCGGAGGATGAAACCCAGGTTAAGAAAATTTTGAAAAGAGATTATGAAAGATTTAAGGACCTACTTTTAAAAATGGAAAACAAGGTGGAGCTGGGGTTGAAGGCTATATTTGATGAAAAGCTGATTTATCAGGACATTCTGGCTAAAAACAAAGAGATCAGATTATGGAAAGAAAAGTTGATAAACAAACCTCCGGAGAAGACTTATCATCAGCGAATCGAGGTAGGGAGGATGGTTGAATCTGCACTTAATGCGGAAAAGGAAAAAGCGAAAACGTTAGCACTGAGAACCTTGAAAGGACTGGCTGAGGATTATGTCGTGACGGATAATTACGGGGAAAGGATGTTTTTAAATGCTTCCTTCTTAGTAGAGAGAAACAAAGAGCCAGAATTTGATAAGAAGGTGGATGAGTTAAATGAGAGGTTCGAGCAAGGGTTGAAGCTAAAATATGTGGGAGAGATGCCTCCATTTAATTTCGTCTGTCTGGAGATTGACCTGGATGTAGAGGGGGTGGAGTTGGATGCTACTGATTGATGATATCCTACTTTTGCCATATAAGGGGCTGGTGGGAATCTTCGAAAAGATTCATGAAATGGCAAAAAAAGAGGTAAGCGATGAAAAATATACACTGGAGAAATTAATGGAACTTCAGCTGCGCTACGAGCTGGATGAGATAAGCGAGGAGGAATATGAAAAAGAGGAGGCAAAATTGCAGACAAAATTAAATGCTATTAGAGAGTCATTTAAGGAATAGAGATCGATGAAAAGCTAAAGCTCGAATTTGAGTCTTGAGACAAAAATATAATCTTCACTTTTAAAAGGAGGTGACAAAATGGAAATGACAGTGCCGAAGTTAATCGAGAGGGCGCGAGAGCAATTAGCCGAGGTGATAGGGTTGAAGCTCTCCTCAACTCTGAGTGCCTCAAAAGATGATAGAGGTTGGCTAATCTCTGTGGAAATGATCGAAAAGAAATCGATCCCGGATGGGATGGACATATTAGCAACCTACGAAGCCCGGGTAAACGATAAGGGTGAGCTGTTGGAGTTTAGTCGCAAGAAGCTTCGTAAACGGATAGATACTGCTGAAGAGCAGGAATAAGAGGATAGCTAAAACAGGGAAAAGTGATGTCAGAAAACGGCTCTACTTTTTTAAGTAATAAAAACTTAAAACTAATACTGTTTGGAGGAAAGGGTGGGACTGGAAAGACCACATCCGCGGCTGCTTCGGCCATACATTTGGCTCAGATTAATAAAGATAAGAGGATACTTTTGGTCTCTACTGACCCGGCACACTCCTTGGGAGATAGTTTTGACTTTCGGGTAGGCAACCAAATCACTCCTATAAAAGATGCACCTGGCCTTTCTGCTCTGGAGATAGATGCCTCGGAGTTGCTTGAGGATTTCAAGGAAAAACACGGACATGCAATCAAGAGGCTGGCTGGTCGGGGCACCTACTTTGATCAACAGGATATAGCCGATTTCTTTAACCTTTCCCTGCCGGGTTTGGATGAGCTCATGGCAATAATAAAGGTAGCGGATATCTTAAAATCGAATGATTATGACCTGATCATCCTAGATACTGCGCCTACTGGACACACCATCAGGTTATTAGAACTGCCGGACCAAATGCTCAAATGGATCGATGTTTTGGATCTAATGCAGCATAAACATCGTTATATGTCGAAGCGATTCACTGGCGGGTATGTAAAAGATGATGCGGATGAGTTCTTAGAGAAAATGTCTGAGGATGTTAAAAGGGTAAGGGCTCTTCTAAGAAATTCAGAGACAACAGAATTTGCTCCGGTTACAATTCCAGAACCTTTGAGCATAAATGAGACAGAGAGGCTTCTTTTTATCCTGAAGAATCATAGAATTCCGGTAAAAAGCATTATCGTTAATCGGATCATAGGAGGGGAAGGGTGCGATTTGTGTGCCTCCAGAAGAAGGGATCAACAGAGGCACATAAAAGAAATTGAGGAGAAGTTTAAGGAATATAATCTTTTCAAAATTCCCTTATTTCCTAAACAGATTCGAGGAATAGATGATTTGAAAGTGTTCGCTTCAGCCTTGTTTGATGAAACTTCTCAATATCAATCGACTGCTGTTGTTCCACCCTCAACTTGGATATCCACTCAGGATAGGCCGGTTGATTCAAACTCAAAGCTTTCAGATATTTTCAACAAGAATTTGCAGTTCATCCTGTTCGGTGGAAAGGGAGGAGTAGGCAAAACCTCAATGGCTTCGGCTACAGCTTTATATATAGCTAAACAAAATCCTAAAAAAAAGGTGCTAGTCTTCTCTACAGATCCGGCTCATTCATTATCCGATTCATTTGGCTGCTTAATTGGAAGTAAGATAACAGCCATAAAAGCTCAGGACAATCTCTCTGGGTTAGAAATAGATGCTACCGAATTAGTTGAGGATTTCAAGGATGAATATCGGCAGGAGATAGATGAGGTCTTTGATAATTTTCTGGGTGATAAAGCAGATATGAAGTTTGACCGTGAAGTGATGACCGAGCTTGTCTCCCTTTCTCCTCCAGGATTGGATGAGCTCATGGCTTTAAAAAAGATTATGGAATTTAGCGAAGATGAAAAATACGATCTTTTTGTTTTAGACACATCTCCCACCGGGCATCTGCTTCGCTTTTTGGAGCTTCCTTCACTGCTTTTGGACTGGTTAAGAGCTATCTTTAAATTATTGTTGAAATATAAAGAGGTGGTGGAGTTAAGTAGAACAGCCCAAAAGCTTCTTTCTCTCTCAAAAAGTATCAAAAGAATACAGAAAACACTTACAGATCCTGAAAAAACTGAGTTTGTGGCTATAACCATTCCGGAAGCTATGGGCATAGCGGAGACTGAGAGACTGCTTTCCACTCTTAAGAGGCTTGAAATCACCTGTCGACACGTCGCCATCAACATGCTTATTCCACCCACCAGGTGTGGATTTTGCGCCCGCAAGAGGGAGGAACAAAAAAACTATGTCCAAGAGGCTAAAAGGAAATTCTCCGATTATCTGGTTAGTGAAATTCCATTGTTCACCCATGATATTACAGGAATTGATAGTTTAACTGAGCTTTCTGAGGTTATGTATGAGAAAGAGTCCGCAGGATCCAGATTCGGAATGGCAAAAGGTGTCGGAATTTTAAAATCTGTGCTGCAAAGTATAAGATTGTTTTAAATTTAGTAATTAAATTAGGAGAGAGGCGTTCCACAAGGAAGAAAAAGAAAAGAGAGTCCGGATTCCGGATCCATAGGAAAAGCGAGCTGAAAAAAATCGGGTAGAAAATCCAAAGTTGAAAAAGCCTAAGGAGATTCAGGTGTTGTATGAAGAAGCAGGTAGTTAAAAGTAAATTTTCAAAAAGGGAGAATTTGAAATGGCTTTAGAGGCAACCAGAGAGACCAGTAGCGGCTTGGCGGATGTGATAGATAGAATTTTGGATAAGGGATTAGTGATAAATGCAGATATAATGGTGTCTGTGGCTGGGGTGGAGCTTTTGGGCATAAAAATACGGGCGGCTTTAGCCTCATTTGAGACCGCCGCTAAGTATGGTTTGGAATTTCCGTCGGGAACTAATCTGGAAACCGAGGCTTGGAAAGAAGCGAGGGTGGGCAAGGAAAACTGTCCTCAGTGTGCGAAAAAAGTCAGCACAGAACAACTTATCACCACCGGTTGTCCCTGGTGTGGCTGGATAAGTGCCAAGGCAAAAGCAAAGGCAACTGTATCATGAGATGGCTAAAGAAAAAGATGGTATCCATTCCACAGGATCCAAATTCGGACTTAAATTTTAAAGGGACTTAGATGGTTTTAAATTCCGTTTTAGAGTCACTGTTAGAGGGAATTGAGGAAGGTACTATTCGGCAGATAGGAAAACGAAGAAAGAAGAAAAACCTCTATTGTGTGATATGTCCTGCTTGCGGAAGCCGAGTGGTAAAAAAAGAGTTGATGGAAAAAGGTTGTTATGTGTGTGGCTATCAAGAAACGCCAAACAAAAAGCCAGCCTCCGGCCCATACAGGATAAACTGCCCTAAGTGTGGGGCTACGGTTGTAAAAGAGAAACTTTTGAAAAAAGGATGTTATATCTGCGGTTCAACCGTTCGAGTTGCTCCCTTCGACCTTGCTCAGGGACAGTGAGAGAAATCGAACTGTCACGGTGCTGAGCCAAGTCGAAGCACAAGCTCACCGCCCTGAGTAAAACCGAAGGGTGAGTACAAATCAAAGGGAGGATAAATCTATGATGACAGGTAAAAAGAAAAAAGTTGACCAGAAGGAAGAAATAAGTGAGCTCGACGAAAAGATGAAGGGATCAGGAGAGACCAAAGGTGGAGAGGAATCCGAGGGAGTGGCAGAAGGAGTGCTTAAAGGAGTAGGCGAGATCATTCCTGGGTTGGGTAGTTTGTTGAAAGGATTGGAAAAATCACCTGCCTTTAAGGAAAGACTAAAGAAGGTTAATCAGGAAATTGAGCGTAAAATGAAGGAAACACCACTAAAAAGAACGGAAGATAGAGGTCCACATATTGAAAGCAGTTTTTCTACCAGGCCCTTATTCAATGAAGAAGAACTTCCCTTTGGAAGAAAGGTAAAAAAGCCACCTGCACCTCCTCTAAAACCCAAAGAGCCGGTGGTGGATGTCTTTGATGAAAAGGATCATTTAAGAATAATTGCTGAATTACCGGGACTGACTGAAAGGGATATAAAGACAGATTTAGAAGGAGACACACTTATCCTTAGGATCAATTCATCAGGTTGGAAGCCAGAGCACAAGGTAGCTTTGCCTTATGCCCCAAAAGGTAAACTGGAGAGGTCCTTTCTAAACGGCATTTTAGAGATCAAAGTGGGGAAAGATTAGGTCATGATAGATATAGATGCAGATAATTTAAAACATGGCGTTTTGGGATTGGTCATTGCCCTGGTAGAAGTTATAAGGGATGCATTAAAGATTCAGGCTTATAAGAGGATGGAGGGTGGAACCTTAAAAGAGGATGAGGTTGAGAAATTGGGTGAGGCACTTATGGATTTGGATACGGCAATTGAACAGATAAAACAAGAGCAGGGAATTACTCAATCGGTTCAAAGTGTAAGAGATGGTTTGGATAGCATAGTAGACGATGTATTGGACAAGATGATAAATCCTGAAAGATGGAGAGAGGAAGCTTGGGAAAAACAAAAGGAAAAGGTGTAAAGGAAACTTTAGATATGTTAGATGACAATAAACCAGGAGTTATCGTAACCAACCAGGTTAAAGCTGAAAGCAAAGAGGAGGGAAGGTACCTCTACTGTATAGGAGATAGTGGTGAAAAAGCACATTTAGGTAAGATCGGTTTAGATGATAAAGAGGTTTACACTATACCCTATGTTAACCTGTGCGCGGTGGTTCATAATTGTCCTTCCGAACCATATAAATCAGAGGATAATGAAGTAGTTAAGAGGTGGGTGGTGGCGCATGAGAAGGTGGTGGAGTCTGCCTGGGAAAAATTTGGCACTGTTCTCCCACTTGGTTTCGATACCATTATCAAAGGCGAAAAAGATATTAGTCCAGATGAAAACATAAAAAACTGGTTAAAACAAGACTATGTAAATCTTAAAGAAAAAATAGATAAAATCAGAGGTAAGGCTGAGTATGGGGTTCAGGTTTTCTGGGAGCCGAAGTTAATCGCGGATGAAATAACAAAAACAAGTGAGGAGATCAAAAGCCTAAATCAGGATATAAAATCGAAGTCTAAAGGAATGGCTTATATGCTTAAACCGAAATTGGAAAATCTTTTGAAGAAGGAGATGGAGAAGAAGGCAGATCTTTGTTTTAAGGACTTCTATGCCAGAATCAAAAAGTACGTTTTTGAGATCAGAGTGGAGAAGACAAAAATAATGGGTGAAAAAGGGAAGATGCTTATGAACCTGTCCTGTTTAGTAGATAAGGAAAAATCCAGAGAATTGGGAGAGGAGTTGGAGAAAATTAATGAGGAGGAAGGGTTCGCTGTCCGCTTTACCGGACCCTGGCCACCTTACAGCTTTGTCGCCTTTGGCTAACCGTCAAGGCACAGAATTCGTGGTTAAAAGGAGAAAAAAGTGGAGCCGGTTCGAAATACGAATGCAACCTTAGTCGACCTGTTAGATAGAATTCTGGATAAAGGTTTGGTGATCTACGCAGATGTTATCGTTTCCGTAGCAGGAATTCCCTTAATTGGAGTTAACCTGAGGGCGGCTTTAGCTGGGATGGAGACAATGTTAAAATATGGAGTGATGATGGACTGGGACGAAAAATCCAGAGCCTGGGAGTCCGAATTTGGATCCTGCGGACGGGAACATAGAAAGAAAAAGTCCGCAGGATCCTGTGGAGTTGTTCCTTTAATTGAAGGAGAAGAGATTATTCTGAAGATGTTGGGCTCATATCGCGATACAGAAGGGATATATAGTACCTGGAGGCCAGGGCTACTTTATTTGACTGATAAAAGGCTTTACCTTTATCAAAAAGATCTTAATGAAATATTGTTCCAAACTCCTCTGGAGGAAATAAAGGCGATGGCGATGAAAAAGGAAGCGGATTTTACCAAAGAACCAGTGGATGTGCTTTATCTTTTGGTTCGACCTCAAGGCACATCTCAAGACCCAGAAGTCGGGGAAGTCGTGGATAATCGAGTGGAACGGCTCAGAGCTGTGGACATTTATAGATTAAAAGAAGCTATAGAGGAGAGGATAAAAATTAAAGGACTTACTTTAGATGATAATCTGGCCGTCTCTGAATTTGGCAGAAGGTGCTCGAAGAGATAATGTGCTCCAGAACTGTTATTATCTGAAGCTTTTTACTTTTTTCCAGAAGAAGATTAGATAAAAAATGACCAAGAACATAGCAAAGGACTTTCAACAGCCTTTAACGAGAATAGAGGGTAAAGAAGAGTGGAAAGTAAAGATCTACGCTAATTTAAAGCGAATGAGGGAGTACATATCTAAAAACAACACCAGATTGGAAGAAGAAAAGTTGATCCAGGACAAGCTACATAGAAAACTAAACGAATCTAAGCAAAAAACTTTTGGATGGATGAAAAAGCAGGCTGAAGAAGCTAGATTAGATGAAATCCTTCCCCAAGAATCAAATCAAAAGAAGTCCGCAGGATCCATAGGAAAAACTATGGTTCTCAATTCCACTTATTTGGTTTCTAAAGAAGACAGAGAAAACTTCGCTAGGGTAGTTAGGTTTCTTGAGAAAGAATACAAAAGTATGGGATTAAGCTTTGAGTCCACAGGTCCTAAGGTACCTTATAATTTCTTATCGGCGAAGTGAGATACCAAGCGGGGGTGATCATACATTTATGAGAATTAAAAAGATGGGGATGGTAGGAATAATCACATTAATGATATTAATCCTATCCTTCTTTACTTCTCAAAATGTTCAGAAATCTGCGCCTGTGGTTAATTTTCTCAACGATCAACTTTTGGAGGTGATAAACAGTCTTCAAAAAGAATTAACTGTTTATAAGGATAGAGAGCGTATGTTCTTGAAACATATTAATTATGAAGAGTATATTGTCACGGCTTATCTGCCCATTGATTCGGCGGAGGGGAGATATTCAGGTTTAACTGCATCCCGTGCTGTGGCCAAGCCTTATTTCACTGTTGCGGTGGATCCAACGGTAGTTCCAATTAATTCCTGGATTTGGATTGAGGGCTTAGGATGGTGGAAAGCTCAGGATACCGGAGATGCGATAAGAGGACAGAAAATAGATTTGTGTCTCTCTATCAGAGAGGAGACTAAGAAATTAGGACGGAGAAAGATGAGGATTAAAATATTGAAATGAGAATCATTGAGTGACGAAAGCATTGATGTACTTTCGTCATTGCAGTATATCTCCTCAAAGATTGTGAAATGGGCACCTGTTCCCATTGTCCGACATTATTAACGTCCGGAATGAAGCTGTTAGATACAGGCTAAAGTGAAATTGAGAATTCTGTATATAAAGGAATCCCTAATTCTATAGTTAAATATAGGGGGCACATAGACACTTTCTGCAATTGAGGTTAGCTAGAGACTAATAGCCTGTGAGCAATAGGTATCTGTTCTCCCACCTTTTTCAAAAAAGTTATAAAATCATCAATATTTCCACTTGTATGGGAAACTGATATGTAAGGTTTTATAGGACAATCGTCGCAAAATTTATCACCATATTTTGCTTTTTTTATTGTCTAGAGAGCTTAAAAGGCTTTAGTTTTTAAGTTTAACTCATCAAAAATAACATGTTGAGCCCTCTTTAAAAGAGAAAGCTCTTGACTTGTAATCCCTCTAAGATTATATATAGTTTAAGATGTTGAATTTAAATCAGGCAGTCTCGATTTGGTCAGATGTGGTTCTTTTAGACAGAGTTTCAATCAAGAGAAAGTCTTTGTTAGACATGCTAACGGCCGGAGTGGCGGAATAGGTAGACGCAAGGGACTTAAAATCCCTCGGTGATTACTCACCGTCCCGGTTCAATTCCGGGCTCCGGCAGTTTGATTTGTATTAACCTGACATAATTGCCGGGTCGCCCTTACTAATTTTTTTCATTGCATAATCTTAAATTTTTCAATATCATAACGTAGCCATAAAAAAAGGCTTTACTTTTTTCAAAACAGGGAAGTCTTTTCTAATATTTTATCTTGTAATTATTTTGCAAAAGTGGTAAGTTAAGCCGGACCTTGTAGGCAAGTAAGATTTTGTTTTAATTGTTTTACAAGAAGGGTTATGGTGCAAAGAACCTTAGAAAGTCCCTGGAAGTTCATGGTAAAGGAGATAAATAAAATTCTGTTACATTTTTCAACAGACAGATATTCAGAAACATATCATAAGATCGCAGACCCGATCTGGGCTCAGAAATGGGCTCCCCAATTAAAAGCACAAACTTAAGCCAAAGATAACTTAAAAAAAGAGCGAAAATAATATGAGGATACTTTTGGTAAACCCCCCGGCTATTAACTTTTATCACCGGATCGGGCTTAAACTTCCTCCTTTGGGCTTGGCTTATTTAGCCAGCATCTTAAGACAGAAAAAGCATCAGGTGAGGATTGTGGATTTGAATGTGGAGGCTCTGGACTATCATTCTCTTCCGTATGAGGAGTTCGACCTGGTGGGGATTTCAGTTGATACCACCCGCTACCCGGTATCACAAAAAATCGCTCAGGCTGCTAAAAGACGTGGGGTCAAAGTATTGATGGGTGGCCCACACGCCACTTTCTTCGATGAGGAGATTTTGAGTTCTTCTTCGGCTGATTACGTGATAAGAGGAGAAGGAGAGTACGGTATCCTGGATTTAGCGGATGCACTTGGAAATGGCGGGGAGATCGGAAAAATTGGAGGTCTTTCCTACAGGGAAAACGGAACCTGGGATAAAAATCCCTCCCGTCCTTTTATCCAGGACCTTGACTTTCTCCCTTTTCCCGCGCGGGACCTTCTTCCATTAAATCTCTATACTCTAAACATGGGAAAAAGGTACTCTGCCACTATGGTTACCTCTAGGGGCTGCCCTTTTGATTGTGATTTCTGTTCCTGCTCGCAGTTCTCCGGGGTAAAATGGAGAACCAGGTCCGTTGACAACATCATCGACGAGGTCTCTTTTCTTTATAACCATTACGGGTATCGTGCCATCTCCTTCTTAGACGATAATTTCACCTTAAATCCAAACCGGGTTGTCGATTTCTGCGAAAAGATTCTGCATAAAGGATTGGATTTAGAATGGTGGGCTTTTTCCAGGATCGACACCATTGTCAAAAATGAAAAAATGGTTCAGTTGATGAGCAAAGCCGGCTTAAGGCAGGTCTTCATCGGGTTTGAAAGTGGAGATCAAGAGACCTTAGATGGATTTGGCAAGAACTTGGAGGCGGACACAGCTTTTAAAGGGATGGAGATATTGAGAAAAAATAAGATCGATGCCTGGGGAAGCTTTATCATCGGGTGTCTGGATGAGACCAGCGAGATGATCAAAAAAACCATTCGATATGCCAAGAGGCTTAACCCGGCCTATGCTCAGTTCTCCGTTTTAACCCCTTACCCCGGAACCAGGCTTTACGACTCGGTAAAGGACAGGCTCTTAACTGACAACTGGGAGATCTATTGGGGAGGTCAACCAGTTATCCGGCTGGATAAGATAAGTCCGAAGGAACTGCAGAGATTGATCATCCGGGCTTATCTTTCTTTCTACTTAAGGCCTAAAAAGTTCTTTCAACTTACCCTACCTTATCTCTATAAAATCCTCTGGGGATACAAAAAGAACAAGAAGATCCCTTTAGAGAAAAAGGGTGATGACTGGGTTCCTACTAAAGAAGCTCTAATAGCTTAAAGATAAGTTTGCTTATGAATTCGGCTACAGGAAATCAAGGAGTGCTCTATCTGGTCAGCACCCCGATCGGCAATCTTGAAGATATAACTTTAAGGGCTCTCAGGGTTTTAAAAGAAGTGAATTTGATCGCGGCTGAGGATACCAGAAAAACCGGGATACTCCTTAAGAATTATTCGATTTCCAATCAGCTTACCAGCTATCACGATTTCAATAAAGAGAAAAAAGTTTATACCCTGCTGCAGTCGCTGAAATCCGGCAACTCAATTGCCTTGGTTTCAGATGCCGGCACACCGGGAATCTCGGATCCGGCCTTTCTTATGGTCAAATTAGCTATCCGGGAAGGTATCAGAGTAGAATCTATACCAGGACCCACTGCATTTGTCTCGGCTTTGATAATTTCAGGTCTGCCCACAGATAAGTTTATCTTCGAAGGTTTCCTTTCGCCCAAATCCGGAAAAAGAAAAAAAAGGATTCTGGAGCTTTCTGAAGAAAAAAGAACTCTGATTTTTTACGAATCTCCCCACCGCTTTCTGGAAACTTTAGAGGATTTATTGAGTATACTGGGAGATAGAAAAACCTCAGTTGCTAGGGAGCTGACCAAGAAGTTCGAGGAAGTGAAAAGGGGGAAACTATCAGAGATAAAAGAATACTTCGAAGCCGCTAAAGTCCGAGGAGAGTTCGTCCTGATCGTGGAAGGAAAAAGGGAAGATGGAAAAACGTAAGAAGGAAGATGAGGAAAAGAAAAGGAACATAAGCAAAATAGCCTGACCTCACCCTCTCCTTACAAGGAGAGGGGAAAAACGAGATACATCAAAGAAAAAAACAGAATATGAAAAAGAGGCTTCACTTTTTTCCGGCTGACTGGGCGAACATTATCTATCTTTTAGCATTAAGCCTTATCATTCTTTTTTTTCATCCTGGCCAGCCTCCCTGGTATTACTATCTTATTTTCAATTTCTCAATAATATTTTTAGTTCTGGCAATTGTATACTACTTATCTTCTCCTGAAAAAAAACTGGCAATATTCTTCAGACACTGGTACCCGGTTTTCCTTTTCACCTTTCTCTACGAGGAGACCCGCTATCTGGTTCATCTCATTTTTCCTGGATTTTTTGATTCCTGGATCAATTATTTAGAATTAACTATTCTGGGGAATTATCCCACTATTTTTTTAGAGAAGTTTTCCTTCCCGATTTTGAATGAATATTTTCTGATGGCATATTTTTCCTATTATTTTATCCTGCCGGTCTTGGGGATTGCCCTTTATTTCAGAGGTAAATTAAAGGAATTCGATAGCCTGGTCTTTGCATCGGCAATAGCTTTTTATATCTCCTATTTAGGTTTCATTTTTTTCCCGGTAGAAGGCCCAGGGTGTGCCCTGGTATCTTTGCACCAGACCCCGATCAAGGGGTTTATCTTCGTGCCTTTAGCCCAGTGGGTGATAAAAGTGGCTGGACTCCACGGCGGCTGTATGCCCAGCTCGCACGTGGCGGTGACTATGGTGGTATTCGTCTTCGCTTACAAGTATAGCCGCAGGCTTTTTTATTTTTTGGGACCTTTGATCCTGAGTCTTTTCGTCGGCACGGTCTGGGGAAGGTTTCATTATCTTTCAGATGTGATAGCCGGAATCCTGGTGGGACTTCTCAGCCTTTATCTGGCGAAAAGGATAGAAAAAGATCGGAAAAGGAAGGAACAGTACACAATCCAGGAAAAAGATTTTTCGCTTGACTTAGTTCGGTCTGAGTGATATTATGATTTTTTTCGGTGAAAGATGATGGAGATAAAGCTTTTAAATAAACATCTGATAAACGGTTTCCTGACCGTAATCGAGCCTCTGGCCAGGCTCTTAGTGAGCCTGGATGTCCACCCGCATATAGTGACATTTGCCGGGCTGGTCTTCAGCCTTCTGGCAGCTTTATACTTCATTCAGGGGGCATTTCTCTATGCCGGGATAATGATTATCCTGGCAGGAATCTGCGATGTGCTGGACGGAAGGCTTGCCCGGGAGACCAATAAGATCAGCAAGTTCGGTGCTCTGTTCGACTCCACTATCGATCGCTATTCTGAGGTTTTGATCTTCCTGGGTCTGGTTACCTATTTTCTGCATCAGCACTCATATATGGTATTGTTGATAATCTTAGCCATTGCTGGCTCCTTCATGGTCAGCTATACCCGGGCCCGGGCAGAGGGGTTAGGCATAGAGTGTAAAATCGGGATTATGCAGCGTCCGGAGAGGTTGACTTTTCTGGCGGCTGGTGCTATCTTAGGCTCGATTCCGGGAACCAGAAATTTTTTTTTGGTGCTTTCTTTATGGTTAATAGCTATTTTCGCAAATATTACCGTGGTGCAGAGGATTATCTACATTAAGAAAAAACTGGAGGAAACTTGAAAGAATCTTCAGGAAAGGAGAGAAGAATGGGCAAAGTCAGGGTGGCAATCATAGGCGTGGGGAATTGTGCCTCCTCCTTTGTTCAGGGAGTTGAATATTACAAGAACGCCAGAGAAAACCAGTTTATCCCGGGGATAATGCACGTTGATTTAGGCGGGTATCATATCCGGGATATAGAGTTTTCTGCCTGCTTTGACATTGATAAAAACAAAGTGGGAAAGGATCTGAGCGAGGCGATCTACACCTGGCCAAACAATACTTACAAATTTTGTAAAGTTCCTAAACTGGGAGTCCCGGTTCACCGGGGTATGACTCATGACGGGCTGGGCGAGTATCTTTCCAAGATAATCGAGAAAGCTCCCGGACCAACTGCGGACATCGTGAAAATCCTTAAAGAAACCAAGACCGATGTGGTGGTCAACTTCCTTCCAGTGGGGAGCGAGGAGGCAACCAAATGGTATGTGGAACAAGTGCTGGAAGCAGGATGCGGGTTCGTCAACTGCATTCCTGTTTTCATCGCCCGGGAGAAATACTGGCAGAAGAGGTTTGCAGACCGGAATCTTCCGGTGATCGGGGATGACATAAAATCGCAAGTTGGAGCAACCATCGTTCATCGCGTTTTAACGCGACTTTTCCGAACCAGAGGAGTAAAGCTGGAAAGAACATATCAATTGAACGTTGGGGGAAATACGGATTTCCTGAATATGTTAGAGAGGTCCAGGCTGGAATCAAAGAAAATCTCTAAAACCGATGCGGTTACCTCTCAGTTAGATTATGACCTGGGCAGGGATAACGTGCATATCGGTCCATCAGATTATGTTGCCTGGCTGTTGGACCGCAAGACCGCATATATCAGATTAGAGGGGAAGACCTTCGGAGACGTTCCTTTGAATCTAGAGCTGAAATTAGAGGTCTGGGACTCTCCCAACTCAGCCGGAGTGGTAATTGATGCGGTCAGGTGCTGCAAATTAGCTTTAGATAATGGTCTTTCTGGAGCGATGGAAGCACCCTCCTCTTACTTTATGAAGTCGCCTCCCAAACAGGTCACAGACGAAGAGGCAAGAGAGCAGACAGATGAATATGTCAGGAAATATGCATTAAAGCAAACTGTTGAGAAAAGAAAGGCAGTAGAGAAGAAAAGATAATCCGGGAAGAGAATGGTTTAATGTTCATAACATAAGAGGTGGTGATAAACCACCTCTTTGTTTTGAGTGTAGGGGCGAACCTGCGTGTTAGCGCAAGGCTCTTGAATGGTGGAACAGACATCTTGTCTGTTCTCTATGGTCAGGCAGGGATGCCTGACCCACTAAAATAGGAAAAGCAAAAAATGATATGGAAGGCATTCTAATTACATTTGAAGGGATCGATTATTCCGGAAAAACCACCCAGGCAAAAAAACTTTTCAATTATCTGAAGAGAAAAGGTCATAAGGTAATACTTTTGAGGGAGCCGGGTGGGGAGAAGGTTTCCGAGAATGTTCGTCAGGTACTTTTATCCTCCAGAAATACAGGAATGAATCCTTTGACTGAGCTTCTGCTTTATGAGGCTGCCAGAGCTCAGCTTGTCTCCAGGGTAATCCTGCCTGCCTTAAGACAGGGTAAACTTGTGATCTGCGATCGGTTTTATGATTCCAGTTTAGCTTATCAGGGATATGGTAGGGGTCTGGATATAAAGATGATAGAATATCTTAATAAAATCTCCGTTTCAGGATTTCAGCCAGATTTGACGATTTTGATCGATATTCCCATTGATGTTTTTTCTAGTCGGATGAGACAAAACAATAAGAAAAAAGACAGGATTGAAAAGGAGAAGATAGATTTTTACAAAAGGGTCAGAGAAGGGTATCTGAAGATAGCCAGGAAAGAGAAAAAGAGGTTCAAGGTGATCGACGGGTCTGGTGTAATCGAAGTGGTGTGGGATGAGGTCAAAGATACTGTAGATTATTTCCTCAAGGGCTGATAGGTCCTAAAATTGATTCTCAAGTAAAAATTTTCTACTGGAGTGAATATGCCTGAGATAAAATTGAAAAGCTCAAGTCTGATTCTTTTGGTCATAGTTATCACTGTTCTGGTCCTGGTTCTCAATAGTGCTTTTAGATTTCTGTCTTTTCAGAAATATGATGAGCTGGATGAAGCGGCTTCTCTGATAAAGTCGAATTATGTAGACGAGATAGAAAAGGAGAGGTTAATCCGGGACGGAATCACGGGGATGACATCAGATTTGGACCCTTATTCGGATTATCTGGATAAAAAAGAGCTGGCCGGGCTTTTAGAGGAGAGCAAAGGCGAATTTCAGGGCGTGGGAATGGAGATTGCTGTCAAAGAAGGGTATCCGACAGTTATCTCGCCGATAGAAGATGGCCCAGCCTATAAAGCAGGAATAAAAACCGGAGACAAGATCGTCAAAATAGGAGATCAATCCGCGAAAAATCTGTCTGCTGACCAGGCCCAGCAAAGACTGAGAGGGCCAAAAGGTAGCAAGGTCAGGCTGGCAGTTGTCAGAGAGGGAATCAGTGATACTCTGGAATTCAATCTGAAAAGGGACGTGATAGAGATCAGAAGCGTATCCTTTGCAGGGGAGATCGAAGACGGAATCGGTTATGTTAGGTTGACCAGATTTTCGGAAAATGCACCCCCTGAATTAAAAGAGGCTTTAAGAAAACTAAAAGAGAAGAATATAAAAGGATTGATCCTGGATTTAAGAGGGAATCCTGGCGGGCTTTTGCAGGAAGCGGTTGGGGTAGCAGAGCTTTTTTTAAAAAAAGGGGAGTTGGTGGTTGAGATAAGGGGAAGAAGGGATTCGGATACCAGGAAATTCTATACGTCTGCCAAGCCTGTTTTTGAGAACCTCCCTATGATCGTCCTGGTTGATTATGGCTCTGCCTCAGCCTCAGAGATTTTGGCAGGTGCCATTCAGGACCGGGACCGTGGTTTGATTTTAGGTGATACCACTTATGGCAAGGGTGCAGTGCAGACCTTGTTTGAGCTGAGAGGGGATAAAGGCTTGAAACTGACCACTGCTAAATATTATCTCCCCAGTGGCAGGCTGATTCAAAAGGAGAGAAGAATAAAAGAAACCTCCGATACTATCACCTCGGCGGGAGAACAATCCCGTCAGGGCTGGATCCCCCTGCAACAACAGACAGAGAAGAAAATTTACCTTACCAGTAAAGGCAGGAAAGTCTATGGGGGTGGGGGGATTGTCCCGGACATAATCATCCCGGATCCGGTTTTCCCTCCTTTGGTCCAGAAAATTTTTCAGGAGGGATACTTTTTTGATTTCGCAGTTCGTTATTCTGCTGTGCATCCTAACATTTCAGAGAATTTTCAGGCAGATGAAAAAGTGCTGGGCGATTTCAAGGAATTTCTCAAATCCAAAGATTTAGAATACACGACTGCTTCCGAGTCTGAACTAGAAAAACTGAGGAAAACTATCAGCCAAGAGCAGTACCTTTCTTCAAAGAGCGAATCCGGAAGCAGGGTGAAAGAAGCTCTGGACAGATTAGAGTCTATTTTGGAACAGGAGAAGAAAGCTGAGTACGAGAAAGACAAAAGCCTCTTGAAATGGCAGATCGAGGAGGCTATCAGGACCAAAGAATTCGGCTCAGCTGAGAGATACAAGGTCTGGGCAAAATATCAGAAGCAGATAACAAGGGCGGTTGAGATTTTGAAGAATAAAGAAGAATATGAGAGGTTGCTAAGCAAGTAGAGGCACGGAGATGTGCTTACGGTGAGATACTCCAGAGATTTCATAGTGAGACCCTTTCAGGGTCGCCTAAGCAGGGCTCAAAGAGAATCGTAGGTCAAGGCTTTAGCATTGCGAGAATTTTTTTAATGAAAAAAAGCAACCTTTGAGAATTACCTCGAAAAAACCGAGAATTAACTACTATATTATTGAACCTAGAAAGAGAGTGAAGAGATGGATGATAAAATAGTTAATCTAAAGTTTTCTAAAGAGCGATTACTGTGGATCTGTCTAACCACTATCCTTGTAGTCATAATTTTAATCTCATTATTCAACGGTTTCAGTAACAAACGCAAATTTACTATCGCTAAACTAAATGAGAAAATACTCATAGCCCAAAACGATACTTTGAAAACATCGTTGAGACATTACAGAGAAGTGCTTCAGTATCAGCCCAATACACTATCTGACAAGGAGATCGATGACTTGAAAAAGAAAGGGCTTCAGAACCCTATCACAGATCTGGTCAGCGATCTTATGGGACGTAAGGAACTAATACCCTACAAGGGAGTCCTAGGTGGAACAATGATATTTTTTAACGCACATATATTAACTCCGAAACAAGTCTTTGCTTATTTCGAAGATGGACATATAGGAGGATATATGTTGCTTGAATATCAATTGTCAGATGGAAAAATTTCCTGGACTGTCCTTGATTCCTATTTGTTATAGAACTGTAGAGCAGGGCCTTAGCCTTGAAAAAAAGCAAAGTAAGCAAAGAAAGCAACCCTGAAAGATTGTCCTATGACAAAAAGAGAACATATAGGTTATATAATTTAAGGAGGTGAATTATGCGGTTTTCACTAAAACGATGGAGATTTATTATACTTTTTCTTATTGTAATTTTTTTCTGCTCACATCCAACTCATACAAGATCGTCTCCTCTTTCCTTAAGGGCATCTGTTGGTGCAGTTCATCTGCCTTTACATGACTGGTCTAATCTTTGGGGTAGTATGAAAAACGACTATTATGAAAAAAATAACCCCAACATCTATTATGCTTTTTCTATCAACTATGCTCTAGGTAAACACCATTCAATTAATCTGGGAACCGAGTTGATCAAAACATCTGCGTCCCTCAGCTCGGCATTAGTCTTGATGAATTATTTAGGTGATACAACGGGTTTCGTTCCTTTAGTAATAAGATGGAGGTTTCAAGGAATTCCAGTTACTTTAGGATATGAGTATAAGTTCCAGTCATTTAATCAACGATTCTCTCCAACTGTGGGAATTGGCGTGTCATATTTCATCAGTGAAGTGGATGCGAACGTGATCTACTATGCCGGGTCACCATTGACTGATTCCCAGCCT
>JAUYBY010000018.1 GCA_030692925.1 Candidatus Zixiibacteriota bacterium
CGGTGGCGGGGCTATTTTTTACTGGTGAAGTACTTGATGTGAGCGGTTGGCTGGGTGGTTATAATCTCCAATGGGCATGGTCATCGGGCTGGTGTGCCGGACAGTATGTTTAGCGCGTCCGGGAAAATACGTTGTTCCTTATCCTCCTCAGAACGTCAACCAGATGAGTAGGTCGGGCTGTCCAGCCAAAGGCGGGGCTGTCCGACTATATCTCCGAGAAGCCCTCGTAGGCGGGGCTCCCAGCCCCGCAAACCTTATTGTAATCGCTTTTCCATTGATGACTATGCGGAGCAAGGTGCTCCGCCTACGGACTAATTACCATCTGGTTGTCAGGTGGTAACACCTGACAGCACATCGAACTCACCCCCATACCCCCTCTCTTATTAAGAGAGGGGGATTAAGGGGGTGAGTTCAGAAGGCAGGTCGGGCTGTTGAAAACTGCCCGACTAAAACTCTTTCACGTGCCCGTCAGGTCCCCTGACCTGACGGAAAAGTTTTACTTGCATATCTAAACAAAGCAAATTATCTTACCTTCAGATATATTTTAATTTTCATTTTATGCGGCTTCTTTAAGCCGTTCAAAAGATTGTAATTTTATTAGGACAGATAAACCTATGTTAGGCACATAGAAAGGAGGAGAAAATGCACGTTCAAATTATCAACTTTCAGCTCAAGGATTTGAGCGAAGAGGATTACACCAAACTCTGTAATGATCTGGCTTCTACCTATGCAGACATTCCGGGTTTGATCTCCAAGGTGTGGCTCGCGAACTCGTCCACTGGTACATTTGGTGGAGTCTACTTTTGGAGGGATCAGAAGGCAATGGAGGAATTCGCCAAGACAAAGCTCTTTAATTCAGTGGCAACGCACCCTAATTTGACGAATATCTCCTCCAAAGATTTCGCCGTGATGGAGGGGCCAACCAGGGTCACACGGGGACACCTCGTTTCTAACTGAAATCTCCCTTGGGTCTGAATTCGGGTTCTGCTTGTATGTAAAGTAGTAGCAGTAGGTCGGGCTGTTGAAAACTGCCCGACAAAATCTCTTTCTTTGGGGAAAATCGTTTGTTGCATCTGGAAACTGAACGGCTACTACTAACACCACATACTCTGGCCAATGTGGAATGTATGCATTTATGGGAGAATGATGCAGATCTTCTCTATTATAACGACAACCAGCCCGAAGACCGCGAACCGGATACCCTCGAAGATATCCAGCAGTATCTCACGGAGATTATGCAAGACAATCCGGTGCCCAAGACCATTTACTACGCTGTTCATAAAAAGGCTAATCAACAGTTAATTGGCTACGGCATGATTGCACTCATTGATCGCTATAACCATCAGTGTAAACTGGGGATTGTTATTGGCGAGAAACAGGAATGGGGCCAAGGGTATGCGAAGGAAGTGCTGCAAGCCGTCATTACCTATTGTTTCACTACCCTGGATATGAACCGGATTGGGGCAGAATGCTACGCCATTAACGAACGTTCTATTCGGCTAATTGAGCATCTTGGCTTCAAACGGGAAGGTGTCGTTCGAGAGTCGGTACTAAAAAAGGGGGAGTTTGCGGACGAATATATTTACGGCTTATTACGGCGCGAATGGAATGAACAGAGATCGCGCGCATAGTAGCAATAGGTCGGGTTGTTGAAAACTGCCCGACCTACTTTTCATTTTCGATTTTATTTCGTATAAATTGAGATGAACTTAGTCCATTTCCCAAAGAAGGACGATGCTATGAAAGAAAACTTAATCAATGATCTAAAGAAAATCTTTGGAGAAAAAAATGTCTTTTCCACCTATGAGGAAAGGCTCTGCTATTCCTACGATGCCACTAACACCAGTTTTATGCCGGATGCAGTGGTCATTCCTCAGAATACCGAGCAGGTAGTTCAGGTGATGAAGTATGCTTCAGCTCACAAAATCCCGATAGTGAGTCGGGGCGCTGGTTCAGGTTATACTGGTGGCTCTTTACCAGTTAAGGGCGGAATCGTGGTCAGCTTCGAGCAGATGAACAAGATTCTCTCGGTGAACAAAGAGAAGATGTATGCAGTGATCGAGCCGGGAGTGGTAACCCAGAACTTTTTTGATGAGATGGAAAAACTCGGACTCTTTTACCCGCCTGACCCTTCCAGCTTGAAGACCTCAACCCTTGGCGGAAACGTGGCTGAGTGCGCCGGAGGTCTGCGCGGCAGAAAATATGGAGTCACCAAAAACTATGTGTTAGGGCTGGAATTTGTGCTCTATGACGGTGAGATAGTCCCTACGGGAGTCTTGAGTCCAGAAGAGGACTTGGGGTACGATTTATCTGGAATCATAATCGGCTCAGAAGGGACCCTGGCAGTAATCACCAAAATAGCTTTAAAACTGCTGAAAAAGCCAGCTTATGAAGAGACCATCTTAGCCGGTTTCAACCAGATGGAGGATGCGGCAAGAGTAGTAGCTGACATTACTGCCTCAGGTATCACCCCATCTATTTTAGAGTTCATCGATGGCGACACTTTAGCTTGCGTTTTAGAATTTATCCAGACCGACCGTGTGGAGAAAGCCGAAGCAGTCCTTTTAATCGAAACAGATGGAGAAAAAGAGCAGGCTCATAAAGAAGCAGAAGAAATCATAAAAATCTGCCAGAAAAATAATGCGAAAAGCTTAAAGTTTGCAGACACACAAGAGGAGAAAGATAATCTCTGGAAGATTCGCCGGTCTGTTTCAGCTTCTTTGTTAAGAATTGCACCCACCAAGGTAAATGAGGACGTCTGCGTTCCCCCAAGTCAGCTACCGGAATTAGTCCGGGGTATCAAGAAATTGTCAAAAGATTACAACGTGCAGATAAATACTTTTGGACACGCCGGAGATGGAAACCTGCACGTAAATTTTATGACCGATTCCAGAGATAAGGAGAAAATGCACCGGGTGGAACAGGCAGTAGAGAAATTGTTCGATCTGACCCTTAAATTAGGCGGAACTCTTTCAGGAGAGCATGGCATCGGCACAACCAAAGCTAAGTTTATGGAAAAAGAGGTGGGCAAATCCGGAATCGAGTTTATGAAAAAAGTCAAACGAGCATTTGACCCGGATGGAATAATCAACCCCGGCAAAATATTTCCAGAGTAAAGTTTTTGTAGGGGCACGGCCTGCCGTGCCCCTACAATTTTATTGTAGAGACGCATTGCAATGCGTCTCTTTTTTTGATCTCACCCTTTCCCTCTCCTTTCCTACGGTGGCTACGCCAGACGTAGTCTCCGTTTAGGAAAAAAGGAGAGGGCACTATCATTGCCCGCTTAATACGATGAAATCTGCGGAATAATCTTCAAATTTCATTTTTTTTGAATTTGTTTTTATTTGCAGATGACGTCCCTGTCAAGCGTGATAAAATTTAAGGGATTTACGACTGGGTTATTTCCTGAATGAAACCTAAGAATTTATCCTTACCCTTACGATCCGGATAAGAAAAGATATTCATCGGCACCTGCCACCCTTGAGGGGTTTTGACTGCATTAGAGATATAATATTTTACCCTTTCCCCTAACCTCTTAGCCAGGTTTTTAGCACCTTCTTTAGGAGTCTCTGAAAGTAGTAAAAGAAGTCTATGGTCTTCGACTCCTGAGACCAGATCGGTCTCCCGAACGCTTTCTTGGATCAGAGCTTCAAGCTCTTGTGAGAGAACCTCTATTCGCCGATAGTTCTTGAGAGCTCCTCTCTTTGCAAATTTAGAGAGACTGCTTAGATCGATTATTAAAAGGGAAAGAAATTCACAATACCTTTCCGCTCTCTTTAACTCATGTTTCGCCCTGAGTCCAAAGTTACGATGATTCTTGTAAAACTGATCCATCTCCTCTCTTTCTTCACCTTCCTGGTAAAAATCATGTTCATCCTTGAAAGTCTCCATCCAAAAATCTCCTTTTGACAAAATTGTTTATTTCAGCTTTAAATAGCATTTTTGTTTTGATTGTATTGCCTTAAAAAAAGAAGTCGGCATCCCAGCCAAAAATTTACGTTCTATCTAATCTTCCACGAAGGGGCACAAACAAATCGTTAATTGTTCAATAAAAAAGCAAAACCTATGCCACAGGTCTACCGTTTGACTTATAGCTCTTGATTTTATAAATATAAATTTTAGAATTCTTGAGTTCGAAAGGTGTAAAGAGTAACTTAAAGAAACACAAAGGGTTATCTGGAGGGTATTTTGAGGTTTGGGTTTTCTTTATCCTTGAGAAATTCTTAAAGCTCTTTGCAAAACGGTAAAATATTTCTGACTTTATATCTTTTATAAAACTTTATATGCAACTCTATTCACAATCTTTGCACATACTTACATAAGAAAAATTTTTCTGCTGTTTATTCTCCGGTTTCATTGATCCGGTATTCTTTGATCTTATAGAGCAGGGAACGATAGCTTATCTCTAAAAGCTCAGACGCTTTTCTTCGATTCCAGTTGGTTTTGTTCAAAACCTCCAGAATCAGTTTCTTTTCCTGATTAGCTGTCGACCGAGCTACCCTTTTCTTAAGAGAATAATCTTTTTCTCCGGCTGGAGCTCCAAATTCTTCCATGGTTTCAGAGGTTACCACAGTGGCTTTAATAGTCTCTGCTATTATATTTTCATCTGCTCGAACCACAATCTGTTTAATCAGATTCTCTAATTGCCGCACATTCCCAGGCCAGCCATATTCCTGCAAGAGCTTCATACTCTTAGGAGAAAGCTGGGCGTAATTCCTCTTATAATTAAGATTACATTTCTTTAAAAAATGGTCAACTAAGAAAGGGATATCCTCCCTCATCTCCCTCAAAGCCGGCAGGTTGATGGTGACTTCATTTAAACGATAATACAGGTCGTCCCGGAACAGTCCATTCTCTAAAGCCTTTTCTAAATCACGATTGGTAGCGCTGACAATTCTTACGTCCACCTGAATATTTTTTATCCCTCCTACTCTTAAGAACTCATGCTGTTCCAAAACCTGGAGGAGCTTGGATTGGAGATCTAAAGGCATCTCTCCTATTTCATCCAAAAACATAGTCCCTTTATGAGCCGTTTCAAACCTGCCAGGTTTGGTCTTATGCGCTCCGGTAAAAGCACCCTTCTCATAACCAAACATCTCAGACTCCAAAAGGTCCCGGGGGATAGCCGCACAGTCTTGCTTTGCAAAATACTCATTTTTACGACTGGAGAGGCTATGGATCATCCGGGCAACTATCTCCTTGCCGGTGCCGCTCTCCCCTCGGATTAAAATAGCCAAATCAGAATCAGCCACCTGTTCTATAAGACTTTTTACCTGTAACATCTTGGGGGATTCACCGATCAGCTTATCATATTGCGACTTAGCCTGAAGCTCAGATTTAAGCAGGTCTAACTCTTTTTTTAACTTGTTTTTTTCCAAAACCTTCTGGATGTGAATCTCTACTTCCTTAACGTCAAACGGTTTATTTATAAATTCCGAAGCCCCCAGGCGGATAGATTCCACCACGTTTTTTGTCTCGCCATGTCCGGAAAGCATTATTACTTCTGAGAGACGATCCATCTCTTTTATCTGCTCCAGCACCTGAATACCATTAAGGCCGGGCATTTTTATGTCCAGCAGGATCAGATCTGGCCTGGATTGCGAAAAAAATTTGATCCCCTCATTTCCGTCCCGGGCTGTGAGGATCTCATAACCCTCCCCTAACCCCTCGCTTAAAAGCCAGGATACCGTGGGGTCATCATCAATTACTAATAATTTCACCTTCTCTTTCATAAATTTTCCTTTAATACTATACTATCGGCAAAACCAAAAAAATCACTAACTACAGGGAAGGTAGATGAAAAATTTCGTGCCTTTATTTATCCGGCTTTCCACTTTTAAAAATCCGTTATGGGCTTTGATGATCCTCTCGACTATGGATAACCCTAAACCTGAGCCACCCTCCTTGGTCGTATAGTATCGCTCAAAAATCCGGTTAAGATTCTCTTTGGCGATTCCCACTCCCTGGTCAGAAATGCAGACTTCCAGAAAACTGTCCTGCTTCTGAGGGTCATAATGTCTGCCCAGTTCCACTTTCAACTCTCTCCCTTCGGACATGCTCTCGATGGCATTTAAAAGGACGTTTATAAATACCTCTAAAAGCTCGTTCTCGTTAATATAAATCGGTGGGAGGTTATCCGGATAGACCTTAATTAACTTAATCCGGTTCTTCTCTATGTCGGTCTCCAGTAATTTCAACCCCTTTTCCAGTGGTGAAAGGATCGATTTTTTCTCGGTTTGATATTTGCCAGGATTGGAGAAATCGACCAGTTCTCTTACCAGCTCGCTAGCCCTTTGTATCTCCCTATCCAGTATCTCTAAAAGCTCTTCTTTTTTCTTCTCCCCTTTTCCCTCTTTCAGAAGTTGAATTACTCCCTTCAAATTGGTCAGAGGTTTTTTCAGGTCATGGGTTATCTCGGACATCATATTTCCCATGGTCAGGAGTCTGGTAGCATTCAGTATCGCTCTCTGCCTTTCGTAGATGGATGCCGCCTGGGAACCCACTATGGAGATGATCTCCTCCTCCTCCCTGCTCAAGGGTAGTTCCCTGAAATTGCCAGCACAGAGTATGCCGTGAAAAGCCCCTTCTGCCAGAATAGGGAACGAGCAAAAAAAGCTTTTCTGGGGAATGACCCCCTCGTCGCTCAACCTCTTCTTGATCTTCTCACATAGTCTCTCGCGATCAAATATGTCCAGATCCAGAATAGGGATCTCCAGCCCTGAGGCTTTATCCCTGGATGCTTTTTCCAGCCCCTGCATCAGAGAAAGCCTGATTTTCTGATTTCTTTCGTCCCAGTCAAACCAGAATGAGAAATCCAGGGGCATAATCTTTTTAAGCTGTTCGAAAATGAAACCTGAAAGCTCTTCGAAATCATCCAAAGTTGAAAGACGAGAAGCTATCTGGTGCAAGGCTGAAAGCTGAGCAATTTTTTTTCTGCTCTGTTCGAAATTATAGGCATCGTCGATAGCTATTGCCGCCTGGGAAGCAAAGGTGGAAATCAGTTTAAGATCCTCTGCATTAAAAACCTCTCCTGAAAGTTTATTGTTCAAGTTGATAACCCCTAAAATTTTTTCCTTGACTTTCAACGGCACGCAGATTAAGGACTTGGTTTCATATTTTTCTCTGGACATTCTTTTGAAACGGGGATCTTTTTCTATATCCTCAACTAAAAGTGGCTGCCCTTTTTCTGCCACGTAGCCGGATACCCCTTTGCCTAACTCCAGTCTGGTATTCATTATAATCTCTTTATCCAGTCCGATTGCTGCCTTTATGGATAGATTCTTTGAATCAGGGTCCAGTAACATTATCGAGCCGGTTTTTGCTCCTATGACCTTAGTGGCTAAAGAAAGGATATTAGCTAACAGGTCTTCCAGGGTATCAGTAGAGCTCAAGGCTTTTCCAGCCTGATACAGGGCATTTAGTTCATCTGCCCTTTTTTTAAGCTCCTCATTGGCATTTTTTAACTCTTCCAAAAGCCTTTTTCTCTCTGAATCAACTTTCCTTTTTTCCAGGCCTCTTTTGATCGCCCTTTCTAAATCCTGAAACTCAATCGGTTTGAGAAAATAATCATAAGCCCCCTCTTCTATCGCTTGAATTGCAGTGTCCAGAGAACCATAGCCGGTCATCAGGATAACCAGATTGTCTTTATCCTTAGATTTAGCTTTCCTTAAGATATCTACACCGCTCACCTTGGGCATCTTTATATCAGCTAATATCAGGTCAAAATTATTTTCATTTATTAGCCGTATAGCTTCCTCCCCATCCTGCATAATCTCCACCTCATAACCGGAGTTGGTTAAAAGAGTCCTCAGGCTTTCACACATCCTCAGCTCGTCATCCACCACTAAAATCTTTTCCTGAATTTTCCTTTTCATCTCAGGTCCCCCGTGGGCAAACTCAGGTTAAAGCAGGTCCCCTTTCTATCTTCTCTATTTCTGACCTTTATCTCGCCCCCGTGCCTTTTGATTATCTCACTGGAGATCCAGAGTCCTAATCCTGATCCTTTGTCTTTAGTGGTGTAAAAAGGCTCGAAAATCCGCGAAAGGTCTTTCTCCTCGATCCCCGAGCCTGTGTCCTTAAACTCGATTTCAAGCCTGTCTTTCTCCAGCCGGGCAGAGACTTCTATTCTTCCACCCTTGGGCATAGAGTCTCTGGAGTTCATCAAAAGATTCAAAAAAACCTGCCTTAACTCGTCCGGAAAAGCTTCTACCATCGGCAGGTTTGAAGCTATTTTTTTCGCAATCTGAATTTTATTCTTGGAAAACTGCTCTTCTACGAAAGTCAGAGTATCCTCTAAAAGAAAACCGATATCAGTCGGAATCCTGGTCTCAGATTTAGGCTGGTAGAAGTCCAGAAGCTGTTTTACAATGCGAGCTATACGGTTTACCTCCTCTTTTACTACTTTTAAGTGAGACCAGGATTTGTCAGTCTTCTTCATAGACTGGGAAAGGATCGCCAGATAGTTCTTGATTATTCCCAGGGGATTATTCACCTCATGCGCTATTGCGGCTGAAAGCTGACCCAGAGCTGCCAATTTCTCTGCCTGAACTAACTGCTGTTGAGCTTTATTGAGCTCTGAGTTTACCTTTTTTTCGCTTTGATAAAGAAGTGTATTCTCCACTGCCACTGCTACCTGATTGACCAGTATGGAAAGGAATTCCAGATCATCATCTTTGTAGGGTAGCCCGGAAACCTTGTCTGAAAGCAGGAGAATGCCTCTTAGACCATCTTTTATCACTAGCGGAGCCACTACCTCAGGTTTAAGCTGTTTCTCTGATTTTAATTCTTCTGGATGAAACTTGAGTTCCTGTATTATCTCTTTTACCAGGAGAGGCCTGTTCTTATTAGCCAGGTAATTTGCCAGATTAGAATCAAGCAAGAGGCCCCACTGATCTGGCATCTCTATTCCTTTGGATTTTGAAAAAGAAAGCGATTTATCATAGGGAGAGCTTTGAACTGAAATGAATGTCCCTCTGGCTTCTAATTGCTGCGCACAGGTAAGAAGAGTATTCTCCAGCAGAGAATCCAGATCCAAAAAAGAGTTCAACTGCCGGCTGAGTTCGAAAATCGTATGCAGATCGAAGATCTTTTTCTTCAACCTGCGGTTCAGCTCAGCAAGCTCGTTTATTCTGGACTCAATAGCGGCTTTAAGTAGCCTTGCCGGGTCCTCTTTCTTGTCCTCCCAGGGGTATTGGCTCATCTTTTTAAAACCTTGAAGTTTTACCTCAAATAAACAGGCTAAGAGTTTAAAATGCAAGCAAAAAAGGAAGTCGGGTGGAGTAACCTCCACCCCTACACGAAATAACCCATATATTTTAATCGGCAATAAAGGGATAACTGATTAGCCTGCAGAACTAACTGGCGTGTGTGTGCAGCCGATCGGTAGAACAGACATTCTTGTCTGTTCATGAATGTCAGACTGGAATGTCTGGCCTACCTTCATTAAGCCCAGGGTTGAGGCAAAGTAAAGGTAGGTCGGGCTGTCCCAACTATCATGGGACTGCCCGACAAATCCATGAGTCGGGTAGCTTGCGCAACCCGACCTACTTTTCTAGAGATGAATTACCCTAAAAAAAATCTTGCTGTTCTATTGAATTTCGCTTATCATTAAGGTTGCGATATTCACGACGGCTTAGGGCAACTTTACGGACAGGCTTTATGTCTACCGAGTAAACCATTAAGATCGGGGTAACAAACGCAGACATATCTTAAAATAATTACGTTAACCATATTTTTGATGCTTCCACTCTTGGGTATCTGTGCTGACAATACTCTACAAGGAACCTATGTGCCCAAAATCATATTAACTGCTCCTTGGGACGAGAAAAACCTTTCAGACAATGGCGAAGCTTCAAAACCCGGATTATTTGGGTTAAGTAAGAACGCTGAGGGAATACCAATAGGTCCAACAGCTTTCAAAGTTGCCCCTAATGGCGATATCTACGTATCTGATATCATAAATAACCGTGTTCAGCGGTTCAGCCCAAGCGGTTCTTTTTTAGCAGTTATACCTAATGTCAGAGCAGGTTATTACGCCGGCCTGACCATTGATAATGAGGGAAACATCTACACAGGCAACTTTCGCACTGCCAACCCTTATGTGAAAAAGTTTGACTCGAAAGGTAATTTAGTCGCTACCTATCCCATAGTAAAGGACGAAGAGATGGGCACGGACAAACCTTACCGATGGGGTGCTCAGGGGAATATCTTGGTAGATGATTCAGGAAGAATCTTTATTCAATATGAGAAAGATTATACCTACTACAGGTTCCAGATAGGAACCAAGGATGCGCTCTTTTCTCTAACTCAGCAGAAAGCTACCTGGAAAGAGGGTTACTTCGGAATAACTGCTAATTTGCCAAACGGGAGCAGGACCTATTCCGGCTATCTTTTAGGTATGGATACAGATGCTGAATATGAAATTGAACAGGAAATGAAGAACGGTGAGCCAAACAGGGATATCTCAATTATAAAGAAGTACCAAAAAGGTAAACTGGTTTGTACTTATACGCTGAACTGGAAACAAATTTATTGTCCGCTTTTAACCTCTTTCAGTATGGGTGGATACCAAGTATTTGACAAAGGGAATCTGTACGTTTTCTGCTCGGACAAAGAAGGAATCAAAATCATCAAATGGTCGCCATCTGGTGGAAAATAGAATTTATCACTTTAGGGAAGTCCACAATAAGTTTATCCTGAAGAATTCTTTGTTTCTTCAGGCAAGCATCCTTTCCCGGACTAATTTAATCGGTATAGAGCCATAGCTTAAAAGTTTATCGTGGAATTCTTTCTGGTCGAATTTTTCCCCTTTTGATTTTTTGTATTCATCTCTCAACTTCAGAATCTCTAATTTACCTATCGCATAGCTCATCGGTTGAGTCGGATCCTGAGAATATCTCTTAACTTCAGCCATAGCGTTTACTCTTTCTAACTAAGCCACGTTCACTAACATATCCACAGCCTGGTCAAAAGTCATCTTTTTGGTATGAAGTTTCACGTCAATGACGACACGGCAGCCCCTCCAGAGCTGGTCTTTCAATTGAAAAAGCCTGGTCCTGATGTCAGTGTAATACCCCTGCTCATACATCATCTCCTCGCAGTACAATGCCCAGCCTTCAACAAATACGTTAGTGCCGAAATGCCGTCTAACTTTGGAGTCGACGCGATTGGCTAAAACCAATTGCATGTGATGACCTGGATAACCTTCATGTAGAGTGGTCACGACAGATTTATAGATATTATGCCCCTGGAGCTGTTCCTCCTGCTTCTCAGCCGGAAGACTTGGATCAACCGGAGTGACCCAGTAAAAACCTTTTTGATTTTTCTCCAGAGGGGCAGGAGACATATAAGCCGCATAAGGGATAAGATGCCTGACAAATACTGGAGACTCGACCACCTCTAACTTTTCATTCTCAGGCAGGGTCACCAGCTCTCTGTCCTTCAGATAATTATGACTTTTCTGCATCTGCTCCTGATAAAAGCTCAAGAGATTTTCTTTTGTCGGATGAGATTTTCTAATCTCTGAAACGATTTCGGTCCAGTCTTTACCCGGGTCTATTCTTCTGGAGATTTTCTCAAGCTCGGCCAGAGTTTCTCTTATGACTCTTTCACCGATTTTAACCAGATCATTTGAATCGTAGGGAAGCTGATGATGGTTAGCCAGAAGGTAATCAAAGAGCTTTTTGCCGGCTGCAAAATCACCTTTTGACATCGGCAAAATCTTCTCTTTCAGGAAATCATAATACGAATCAAAGCTTCTCTCTGCCTCCTGGGTTGCTTTCAGGATAGAGTTTCTCAGCTGGGGCACTTTCTCAGCAAATTCCGGAAGAGTGGATTTGAAAAAGAGTTTTCCCTTCAAAACCGTTTCCATTCCGATCTCGGTCCAGAGCCTGGGAATCTTCTTGGTTTTCTTCAGGTTTTTCTCACCCAGTTTTAAAAAGGCGGGGATGAGCTTTAGTCTCTGCAGAAGACTCTTTCCCCTTTGGTCCGGCGATGCAAAATCCCGGAAAATCAGGACGTTGCAGCCGGAAAGGACAAAACCCGGGAAGAAGCTGGCATCCCTTAAATGTCTCTGGTACTCCTTTTCGTATTTAACCTCAGTTTCTAAGCTGGAATGAAGGACCTTAAGGTCCAAAAGCTCATCCGCGGAAAGCTTTTCTTTTTTGGAATAGAATCTCTTTAATCTTTTCGCATATTGGGTTAATTTCTGATGATAATTCTTTCTGGAGGCTGGTGAGAAGTTTTCGAATTGACCATCGTATTTATGGACTCCCGAATAAGTAGCTTCAACCGGATTTTCCTTCCAGCGGTATTCCAGAATTTGTTCTACTAAAGCTTGAAATTTTTTGTTCATATATCTCACCTCTATTTTTATGGAGACGCATTCGATGCGTCTCTACCTAGATTTTTCATAGAAAAAATGGAGGTCTGAAGACCTCCGCTACATTCCTCGTCTTAAATCTTACTTCTCATGTCTTACTTTTTTTAGCATTTCCTTTGCCTGATACATAAAAGCTTCCAGGCGGGTTAGCTCGCTTACGTCCTCTAATCCTTCATAGGCGATATCCAGCCAGGGGAAGTTGTGATATTCTTCGCGAATCTTCTTGGATATGGCGGAGACTACCGTTCCGGGCATACAGGTGAATGGCATCGTGTTTACCACTCCACAAAAACCTTTTTTAATAAAATCAATCGACTTGCCTACCGAAAGGATGGCTTCTCCTCCAAAGGAGTAGTGCAGGTAAGGACTGGCAAGCTCTAAGATTTTCTCTACTGGAAGCTCATGCTCTCCTTCTAAAACCTCCCTTAGGTTTTCATAGAAAAATTCCTCGTCTTTTCTCTGCACCCGGTCTTTTAAAAAGGCTTTGAGATACTCTCCATATTTTTTTTCTGACAGGGTTTTCTTTTTATACATAAAATTAGTATAAAAAAACCACTCTGCCATCGGAGCCACCCTTACCTCCCCTCCCAACTTCTCAATCTTTTTGATTAAATCATGATTGGAAAACCTGTTTGTTCGGATGTATATCTCCCCGACTACACCGATCAACGGCTTTTTGCCATCGCTTGAAGTTTTGACCTTAGCAAAGACTTGGTGGACATTTTGCGTGAGCTTCTCCAGATCACCTTTTTTCTCAATCGCAGAACAGGTTTTGTTCAGACACTCCCAATAAGCTTTTTCGCTGTCCCCGGGATTTATCTCATAAGGTCTGGTCTTCCATAAAAGCTTATTCAGAAGATCAACTGCAACTAAGCCTCTCCAGGCAGTTCGTTTGAAACGATCATCCAGATTCAAAATCTGGTCATAGGAGTTCTTAGAATGAGGAGAACAAATAGGGACCTCCCTGTATCCTAATTCATCCAGGATCATTCGCTGGAGGTTCTGATATTGTCCGAACCTGCAGGGGCCATCTGCCTGGGGCATAAAGATAATTGAATTTTCCTTATCGAAATCCTGGCTCTGGACTAATTTGACTATGTCTCCTGTGGTCAGAACGCAGGGGTAACACTCCTTGCCGGAAGTGTATTTCCTTCCCAGGACCAGGGTTTTCTCATCTGACTCCGGTATAACCTCAGCTTTCATCCCGCATGCTCTAAAGGCGCTTCTCAAAGCAAAGGCATGCTCAGCCATATAAGGGATGTAGAGAACTTTTTTATTACCATTTGTAAAGATATAAGGCGCTTGCACCGGAGCTTTGCTTTCCTCTTCCCTGTAACCTTTGAGACTGTCCAGGAATGCCTCACAACGGGTTACAATTCCGGCATCAGCCGAATGTTCATCTAATTCTAACTGCAGAAAAGGTTTTCTGCCGAGGTTAGATTTGAAAAAATGAAGGATAAAAGAATCGGGCCCGCAACCGAAATTGGTCACATATACAGGGAAAATGCCTGGAGTGTTCTTGATAAATTCGGATGCTGCTAAGATTTTCTGCCCGTATTTCCAGTACATATTCGGCATTACATAATTGTCTAAGGGAGACTTCAAAGGAACGAAATCCAGAGGCAGAGCAGCACATTTCAATTCTCTTAGTTTCTTAGAAAGCTCTAAACTTAAGAAAGGATCACAGGTGTTATAAGGCCTGCCTACCACCAGCATTGCTTTCTGCCCCTTTAAATCCTTCAGAATCTCCTCCCCTCTTAAACGGATTCTCCTGTAGAATTCCTCCTGACAAGCCTCTGCATTCTTGAACGCTTTCCTGAGCTTTAATTTACTGATCTTTAAATCCTGGCATAATTTATCCAGCTCTTTTAGTAAAGCAGTCCTCCCTTTTTGAAAGTGAACCGGCGCAGAAAGGAACTTAGTACCTCTAACTTTGAAATCATAAGTGGCTTTGAGAATGTATGGAAGGGCTTGAACGTAGGGACAGCAGTAAGTCTCCATACCCGGCTGCTCTTTTTTCAGGTTAATCAGGCTGGGAAAGAGGATATAATCTACTTTCTTCTCGAAAAGGTTTTGAACGTGTCCGTGAGCCACCTTTACCGGATAACAGGTCTCGGCTAAAACCGTTTCCACTCCCTGGCGGATAATCCGTTTGTTGGTTTTGTCAGACAAAACCACCTCATACCCTAAGTTCTCAAAAAGAGTTGCCCAGAAGGGGAAGAATTCATAGAAGAAAAGAGTCCTGGGAATCCCTATCTTACCTTTTTTCTCAACTGGAGCAGCGTATTCCCGGTGTAGGGTGAAAAGAATTTTCTCCCTTTCCTCGAACAGGTCAGGCAGTTCAGATTTTTTAGAGCTTTTCTTCTCCAAGTCATATTTTTCACACCTGCTCCCGTAATAAAGCGGTTTCTGGTCTTCTACCAAAACCTTCTTGATCTCACAATGATTAGCACAATCCTGACATTCAAAAGTCTCTATTTGGTAATGTTTCTTAGAAAGATCGAACCCCTTGAAATTAGTCTTACCGCTCTCATTCGACTCCTGGGCTAAGATAGCCACTCCGATAGCACCAGTGACATCATGATGAGGCGGAACAATTATTTTTTTACCCAAGACCTTCTCAAAAGCTGCCACCACCCCTTTATTCCAAGCAACCCCTCCTTGAAAGAAGATCTTCTCCCCTATTTTTTTCTTGCCTACTACTTTGTTTAGATAATTATACACGATGGAATAAGCCATCCCGGCAACTAAATCCTTTTTAGGAACTCCTGCTTGCTGATGGGCATTCAGGTCAGATTCCATAAAGACGGTGCATCTTTCCCCGCAGTTGACTGGAGAATCAGCCTGCAGAGCTAATTTCCCAAACTCCTCTTCGATGTTTATATTTAATTTCTCAGCCTGTTCCTGCAAAAATGAGCCAGTTCCTGCAGCACAAACCTTATTCATCTCGAAATCAACGATGATCCCGTTTTCTAAACTTATATATTTGGAATCCTGTCCCCCTATTTCAAATATGGTATCCACTGAAGGATCAAACTCGACAGCCGCTCTTGCCTGGGCTGTAATCTCGTTGTAGACAATGTCTGCACCAACGAAATCACCGGTCAGGTATCTCCCTGAACCGGTTGTCCCCACTCCTAAGATTTTTACTTTATCCCCCACCTCATTCCCAACCTCTTCCAATCCTCTTCTCACCGCTTCAATCGGTCTTCCTTCAGTCATCAGATACCTTCTGGAAAGAACCTTCTTGTTTTCGTCGATGACCACCACATTGGTAGATAACGAGCCAACATCTATCCCCAGATAAGCCGGGATCTCTTTTCCCTCAGGAACCTTGAATCCCTGGGTAAGTGAATAAGATTTATCCTCTGGATTGCTGAAATAAAGTTTATCCTTCCCTTTTCGAATCTTGGGAGTAGTGAGGTATGCTTTCAGATCAGCTAAACCTTTAAAACCGTTTGTTCCTGTTTTATCTTCAAAAATACTCAGAGCCGCACCTATTGCACCCATCTCCGCATGAAATTCGGGGATGACCAGCTCGCCTTCGGCGAGTTCAAATACATCCTGAAAAGCTTTCACCATCCCGGCGTTGGCTGCTACACCACCCTGGAACGAGACTTTACTTTTTAGTTTTTTACCCTGAGCAATGCTTGATTTGAAATTCCTCGCCATAGCATAACACACCCCAGCAACTATGTCATAATCCGGAGTTGCTATCTGCTGAAGATGAATCATATCAGATTTGGCAAAGACACTGCATCTCCCGGCTATTCTGGGCGGATTTTTTGACTTTAAGGCTAACTGTCCAAATTCGTTTTCGATATTTACCTTGAGCCTTTTAGCCTGCTGGTCTAAAAAGGAGCCAGTCCCAGCCGCGCACAGGGTATTCATTGAGAAATCTTCTAAAAGCAGAGCCCCGGTCTTGCTGTCTTCTTTGAGTAAAAGAAGCTTGGAGTCCTCCCCGCCCATTTCGATTACTGTCCTTACTTCAGGATGAAAGAATGATGTAGCTTTGACCTGGGAGATAACTTCATTAATAAATCTGCCCCCTAAGAGTTCTGCTGCAAGCTTCCCCCCTGTTCCGGTAGTTGCAATCCCGGTTATTTCCTTGCTGTCGAAACTTTGTCCTATGGATCCAAAATCGGAAAATAATTTTTGTAGCTCAGCTAAAAGAACCTTAAAGGGCTGCCCCTCGCTCCGGGTGTAGGAATTGTAAAGGATTTGTCTGGTAGGTGCTTCTTGTAAATGTAAGGGCAATTCATGTCCAGGACGGATCCGTCCGGAAATTGCCCCTACCGGAGAAAGAAGGACAATCTTAACTGAAACCGAGCCCACATCTATCCCTAAATAAAGCTCTCTACCCATCTTTTCCTCAGTGGACTTTTCAAATTTAACCCGGTGTCACCCTTCGCTGCAAAAAATTAAACTATTATACGACTATATTACCTTTTTGTAAAGTGTTTTTTTGATTCTTAGTTTCTGTAAAAGGATAATATGTATCCAGAAAAAGAAGAAAAAAATCGAACCTCTCCTTTCAAAGGAGAGGAAATAACGCCTCCTTCTTTGATTCATCATCCGTCATTCGCCATTTCTTTTATCGTTATTCCATCTGTCATTTGTCATTTTTAAAGTAGCTTCTCTCCAATAAACTATTGGCTTTCTCCTACATTTTTTAGTCTATGAACCCATTCCTTGCGGTAACCCCACGTTGCCCTCAACCTGGGTAAGTGCTCTAATTTATTTACATCAAGCAGGTTAGCCCTCAAGAAATATTCATGTCATTTTGCCTTTTTATGGCACAATTGTTGCACAAAAGATTTCTGAATCATCTTAAAAATTCAACATCGATCTCTGGGGGACCTAACTAATGAGAAGAAGAGGAGAAAAAAGCCTTTTAGACAAAATAGTAAACTGGGCTTTCTGGTGCTTATGCGGAATTATCTTTTTCATAATCTTTTTGACTCTGGTCCAGTGCTCCATAAATAAGCCCTCAGCTCCGAGCTGGAACAGCCGTTATAATCTTCCTTTGCTTTTAAAATCCTACGATATGAGAACCCTGATCGAAAAAATCGACGATCCTGCAATAAGGCTTGATTCACTGGGTAATCCGGGAATATACATTCAAAAAGATATCGATACCATCTGGATAAAGGAAAACTTAGAGCTTTCTCCTATGTCCGAGGTTTTTAAGGACACCATTGGAGAAATACCTTTTACCTCTGTTGACACTCAGAAAACTGACCTCTTTTTATCTGATATCTATCCTGGACCAGGGGGAGTTGTCCCCCCTTTCAGCTACAGAATAGACGTGAACTTTCCACAGTTGAGCGACCTTCAGCAGCTCAGTATCAGAAGAGGAACAGCCCGGCTCAAGGTTGAAAACCATATGGGAGTAGATTTGGATTCGTTCTCAGTAGAGTTGGTAGACTCGGTTTCCGGTACCCCTCTGGCAACCATAATTTTTGAGTCCGGTATAAAGCAGGATAGCACCAAAACAAGAGATTTTGACCTTTCAAATAAATCGGTATCTTCCAGACTCTCCGGGAACAATAAAGGCCATACTCCAGGAGATACTGTATTGACTCTGGCAGACAAGTATATCAGTTTCAACCTTTGTTTTCCCGATACCGTTTTTGCCAGTTCAGCCACTGCTAAGATCCCGGCTATTAATATTTCTAAGACTCAGGCAATCGGACTCCCTACCCAGAATATCATAAACTCAGCCAGGATCAAAAGCGGCAATTTGTATTTGCAGATTGGTAACCGGACCAATCTATCAGCCAATCTTACGATTCTTTTGCCGGATTTAACTTCTTCCGGCTCACCTCTTACCTTATCCAGACATATAGGAGCTTTGAGCTTTTTAGATCTGACTATTCCTTTAAGCGGTTATACTTTTCAGCCATCAAGTCAGAATATCAACCTGGAAATAAGCGGACAAACTGAAGGGAGTGGAGAAAATTTTGTCAGCATCAGCAGTTCAGATTCCATCTCTATATCTGTTTCCTCAGATACAATCCTCTTCTCCTCTCTTTCCGGGATAATCCAGCCAACTTTAGTTCAGATCGACCCGATGCAGGTGAATCTGGATTTGCCCCAGGGACTTTCCTCAGTCTCTCTAACTGATGCAATACTTGATTTAAAGATAAAAAACGGAGTTGGCTTTCCTGGCTATTTGGATTTGAACCTGAACGGAGAAGATGGGCAATCTCTTTTAATAAGAGGACAGGTAGAATCAGGTGCGCCTGACAATCCAATAACCACTGTTCTGAGAGAAAATAATCTGAGCAGTTTCTTAAATCCTATTCCTGAGCGGATAAACTTAACCGGACAGGCAACCTGCGGGGACGGAATAACCTCAGGCAATGTTACCGAAAACGATTTCATCTGCGGAGAGATGATTTTAAGCTCCCCTTTTGAGTTCGTGCTGGATTCGACCCGAATACAAATAGACCCGGATTCAAATTCCCTGCAGGAAGACTTAAGGAATGGATTAGAAAAAAGAGTCAACTACGCTAAAATCTATCTGGATTTAGAAAACCATCTCCCCATAGGAGCAAAAGTGGAGCTTTTCTTCAGCCGGGATTCAGCCACTCTTTACACCAGCCCGGAGCTTTTAATCGGTCCAGTATCGATTAATCCCGCACTGATTGATAGCTCAGGTCTGGTCATAAATTCCGTTAATACAGAGAATATAGTCCAGTTAAATAAAAATGATCTACAGGTCTTTCAAAACCTGCCTTTCTATACCGGAGGCAGAATCACCTTTCAGGGAACCAATGGCAGAAAAATCAAGTTTTTATCCACGGACTATATTCAAATCAAGTCGCGCTTAGAGCTGGAGGTGAAAAACGGTGGTTAAAAAAATTATCTTATCCCTTACTCTGGCTTTTGTCTTCCTTCTCCTGTGGGCTGACACTTCAGCACCTCTGGGTTTATCCAATGCCCGGAGCCTGGGTTTAGGAGGAGCATATACAGGTTTAGCCAGAGGAAATGAGGCTCCTTTGTGGAACCCGGCAAATCTTTCTTTTAAAGACAACCGCGGCTTCAGCCTAAACCTTTTTTCCCTGGGTGCCTTTGTAGAGAATAATGCCTTCAGCCTGAATAATTATAATGAATATAATGGCAGATTCTGGGATGATCAAGATAAAGATAATATTTTGAGCCTGGTTCCATCCTCCGGTTTGAATCTGAATGCCCAGGCAGAAGCATCTGCTCTGGGGCTATCAATCGGTTCATTTTCTTTGGTGAGTTATGCCTTAGGGACTTCGGATTTGAGTTTCCCAAAAGATCCATTTGAGCTCCTCCTTATCGGAAATCAGATGAACGATACGGTCAGCTTGAAGGGGACTTCTGGTGAAGCCTATGCCTATGCTGCCCTATCTTTTTCTTTTGGCAAATCTATTTTAAGAAAAGGAGAAAAAGAAATCGGTATAGGGGTGAACTTCAAATACCTTCAAGGTATAGTTTACCAGAAGGTAATGAAAGCTTCTGGCGAAGTAAGAATTCAGGAAACCGGGATGGAAGGGGAATCCGACCTTATCCTTAATTCAGCCATGGGAGGAAAAGGTTATGGTCTGGATTTAGGAATTGCCGCAAAGCTGAGTAGAAAATGGACTATTGGCTTGTTCCTTTCAAATCCAATCAGCCGGATTAAATGGGACCGGAAAACCGAAGAGCGAGGCTACCAGTTTCAGATAGATTCGCTCAACCTTTCCAATTCGGGAAACGATTCCGTGTTTCTGAGTGAAGATTACAAAAAAGACATCGACCCTTTTGTCACTCATTTACCTTTGATAGCCAAAGCAGGTATTTCTTATCAGGCCAAAAAGATTCTGATAGCCTTTGACTGGGAGCAGGGATTTGAAAATGGTCCTGGAGTTTCAAAAACTCCTAAACTTTCATTAGGTACAGAGCTGAAACTTTTAACTTTCTTGCCCTTAAGAACAGGCCTCTCTTTGGGGGGCAGGGAAGGATTCTCTTTAAGCGGAGGTTTTGGACTGGATTTTGGATTGGTATTTCTTGACCTGGGGATAGTCAACAAAAACGCTCTATTGCCCAATAATAGCAAAGGGGTCGGGCTTTCTCTGAATTGCGGACTGAGGTTGTAATCTGTAAAAATGACTTAAGAATAGATTGATTTACTGGAGGCATGATGGCAGAGACTTTAGATGCCAGAGAACTAAAAAATGAATCCGGCAAAACCGGACAGGAGAACGGCAAGGATAAAATCGACAAGGAGAGAATTCAAAGAGTAAAGAAACATTTCCTCCCTTCCTGGATGAGGGGAACACAAAACCCAAAGCCGAAACTCTCCTCTTCTACGGAAAACAGTTAGAGGATAGTTTCGAAAGAAAAGTCGCCAAGAGGGATTCAGGGGATGATCCCAAGACCTCTGCTCACACCCCCCAGAGGAAATCATTCCCTGATGTTGCCAAGCAGCGCTCCCGCTCAAAACCTTGGCGACTTTTGATTTTATGGAGAAAGTAGGGGCGACCCGGCGGGTCGCCCCTACCAGGTTCTTTGCTGGTCGTTGGTCTCCTGACCAACGACCCATTCTATTATCATAAACCAACGAAAAGCAAGGCTGAAGTCTTCGCCTGGATCCGGTGGACAAGACCTTTACGGCCTTGCCCTACAAAAGCCTATTTTCCTATCTTCCTTTTTTTCATTTTCCTTTTTCTGTTTTTATCCATCAGCCATCATTCGTCTCATCCGATAAGGGTTCTGAAAAACTCCTTTTGCGGGGCTGGGAGCCCCGCCTACGGGTAACATCTTTTTGAGGATTTTTCCAATTTTCGTTTTTCTGTCTTCCTTTTTTTCATTTTCCTTTTTCTGTTTTTATCCGTCATCAGTCATCCATCATTCGTTATTTTTTTAATTAATCATTGACAGCGAAACATTTTTGTATAAATTATCCTCGAAATATAGGGGTGCTTGTTTTTCTCGTATGAGGAGGACAGGCTGAGAAAGACCCTTAGAACCTGATCTGGGTAATGCCAGCGTAGGGAAAATTGGATAAACGAAAAAAACCGTTACCAGATCAGGTGGCGGTTTATTTCTTGTCATTGCGAGGAGTTCCCTGCTGGGACGACGAAGCAATCCGTTGTTTGTATTCGAGATGCTGTCAGGAGTTACCTCCTGACACTGAGAGTGGTCGTTAAGCTGTCAGATGGTAACATCTGACAGCACGAAAACCAGATCAGGTGGCGGTTTATCTTTTTTATTGTCATTCTGAGGGAGTCCATTTGGACGACCGAAGAATCTATGCTCAGCTTAGTCCGAGAGATTCTTCGCCCTGCGGACTCAGAATGACAGCTCTCTGTGCATAAAACCTAATTTAACCTGGAGGTATAAATGTCTAATCGATTACCTGAGTCCGCAAAACTACCCGACATAGGCAAAATCTCGCCGGAGATATTCGATGAGTTAATCTTCCCTCATCTTGGGAAAAAATCTAAATCGGTTTTAGTTAGACCTCAACACGGAGTGGACATCGGCATAATCGACATCGGTGGCGGAAAAGTTATGGCAATCACCACTGATCCGGTCTTCATAGTGCCGGAATATGGATTTGAAAGGGCAGCCTGGTTTGCCATACATATTCTGTGCTCGGATGCAGTTACCTCTGGTTTAAAACCCAGCTATCTTTCGATAGACCTGAATTTACCATTGAGCATGACTAAAGAACAGTTAGAAATAGTCTGGAAAAAGATAGATTCCGAATGCAAGAAAATGGGGGTTGCCATTGTCTGCGGACACACTGCCAGATACACCGGCTGCAATTATCCTATGGTCGGCGGGGCAACCGTGATCAGCGTGGGGAAGAAATCAGAATATGTCACCCCACAGATGGCAAAAAAGGGAGATTTAGTCGTGATAACCAAAGGAGCTGCCATTGAAGCCACCGGTATTTTCGCCCTGGCTTTTAAAGACAGAATCAGAGAATATTTTGGTGAGGAATTCAGCCGCAGAGCGGAAAAGATATTTTATCAGATGTCAGTGGTAGAAGATGCCTTAATTGCGGCCTCAGTTGGCACCAGGGAAAAAGGAATCACCTCAATGCACGATGCCACCGAATGCGGAATCTGGGGAGGATTATACGAGGTAGCCAAAGCCTCAAAGGTGGGAATGAGAATCGAAAAAGAAAAAATAATCGTCTTAGATGAAGTCGAGAAAATCTGCTCCAAATTCGGAATGGACCCCTATTCATCCATTTCCGAGGGAACCTTGCTCATTACCTGCAAGGAGAAAAAGGTAGACCTGCTTTTAAAAAAATTATCCCAGAAGAAAATCCCCGCCTCAATCGTTGGCGAGGTAATCCCGGAAAGCAAAGGAATAATCTTAGTAGAGCAAGGCAGGGAAAAATCTTTAGAGCATCCAAGAGTCGACCCTTTCTGGCAGGCATTTGCGAAAGCGCTTGAGCAAGGTGCGTAGAGACGCATCGAATGCGTCTCCGCCTTTTTTATCTTAAGACAGTAGGTCGGGCTGTCCCGCCTTTCTTTTAGGTCGGGTAGCTCACACAAGGTTCGCAACCCGACCTACTATTTACTGTCCGAGCGACAAGAGTAAGCGTATGAAATCCTAAAAAAAGGAAATAATCATGGACTTCTCCAATACCTACGAGGACGCCAAGTATGCAGAAGCCTATGCTAAATTAGAGTTTCATAATACCTATTATTTAGCCTACAGGGACTTGCCTGAAATCATATTTGAGCACGTCAAAGGAAGAAAAGCAATAGATTTTGGGTGCGGCACCGGACGCTCTACAAGATTTCTGCAAAAGCTTGGGTTTGATGTCACCGGAATTGACATATCAGAGGATATGATACAGAAAGCAAGAGAAATCGACCCTGAAGGGGATTATCGTCTTATCAAAGATGACGACTTTAGCCAGTTACAGAAAAATACCTTCGACCTTGTGCTGTCCGCATTTACTTTTGACAATATACCCACGATGGAAAAGAAGGTTAAGATATTCAGAGAAATTGGATGCCTGCTGAAAAGTGAAGGAAGGATAGTCAACCTGGTCTCATCTCCAGAAATATATGTCAACGAATGGACGTCATTTTCTACAAAAGATTTTCCTGAGAATAAAGTTGCCAGAAGCGGAGACAGAGTAAGAATAATCGTAACGGATTTGGAGGATAAGAGGCCCGTGGAGGATATCATCTGGACAGATGAATCCTATCGGGAGGTTTTTAAGAAAGCTGAATTAGAGTTGCTCAAAACGCATAAGCCTTTAGCCAAAGGGAATGAGCCATATAAATGGGTCAATGAAACCAGAATTGCACCCTGGGTGATTTATGTTTTGAAATAACAGTAGAGACGCATGCTATGCGTCTCTACATCCCTTGCATTATTACCACCCGCCTTGAGGGCAAGGCGGGGCCACCATCTTACTCTTACTTCTTTCGTCGGGCATTAAGCCCGACGCTACGAACTCACGTCTTACTTATCTTTTTCTCTTTTCCCTTGAACTTTTGAACCTTTGAGCCTTTGAACCTTATTTTTTACTTCTCATTCTATCCGCTTCTTCCTTTATCTCGAACAGGTCTCTTTTCATCTCAGCCCAGCCGTACCAGTGCATATAATCCGGGTTCATATGATAGGCACCCTGGAAAGTCCTCATCCGGTGTTCTAAGAACATCACGTAGAGTTTTTGTTCAATTGAGGTTGGCACATCGTAAAATTTCAATAGGTCCGGGAACAGTGGATAATCTGCTTGTTTCTTTAAGATTCCGTCTTTATACAAACCCTCAACTGTAGTTATCGCATCTGCCATCAGGGAATCAGCTTGTTTTAGAATAGCATCCGCATTATCGAAATTCGTTTTCACGTAGGAATTAGAGTGACACCCCTTGCAGACCTTGACCATCTTCTCCCTTTCTGCCACCCATTCCTCTTTGGTCAGGCGGGCGACTTTACCAGCTTTGACCACGTCCAGTCTCGGAGTCGGATTACCCTGCGGGTCTAAAACCCCTACTCCTTTCAGAATAGTCACCCTCCACTCCTCCCATTTTTTATCCTCCTCCGGCAATCTCAAACCCAAAAAACCCCAGGCAGTCATTACCCGATGTGTTCCCTCGACCATATGACAGGTCTGACATTTCGGCGCTCTACCTGATTCTTTTTCCATCTGATAGATAATCCCGTGTTTGGAAGTTGACCACATCTCATACTGCGGATGGTCAAACCCCATATGACAGGTGGCACAGGCTAAGGGGTTTCTGGCTTCCTCAATCGAGAATTTATGCCGGGTATGACAGGCATCACATTTTCCACCATCTTTTCCGATTCGGTGACACCCTCCACAACCTTTCTCTCCCTCCATTATCTCCTTGGGCTGAGCAGAAGTTTTTGGCATTGCATTCATCGCAATCCAGGCTAAGGCATGCTTTCCCTCTTTGAACTGCTCAGCTTGCTGAGAGTGACACCCGGCACAGGTCTCAATGGTCGGCTTCAAGGCTAAATTAGCATTGGCTGGAGAGGTGTGCTTGTCCCCGTGGCAGGTCGAACAGGTCACGCCATTCTTAGAATGTTTGCTTGCCTCCCAGTCCTTGACGATACCTTTCATCACCACCTGATGGCAAGTTATGCATTTCTCCTTCTCCTGAGCCAATACCAGGGAAGTGAAAAGCACGAGAAGAAGAAGCACCAGACTGATCTTTTTATACATCCGTACACCTCCTTTTGGATAAAGGTTAAAACGTTCCGATTTTACGATACTACTTAATAAACTAAATTTTGATTCCTGTCAAGATTTTTTTACAAGTTATGTCCACAAAATATCTGAATTGTGACCTTTTAGTTTTGAACAAGCAGTGGGCATCCCTCCTGAGGCAGGATCGTCTCACTACTTAATAAGTTCCACATAACCAGATTCCAATTCATTTTTATTTGTTATTCGTCATCCGTCATTTGTCATTCTCCATCCCGCCATAGCGGGTCGGAGAAATTTTTCTAATTTTCCTTGACAAACTCCATACTTAAAGTTTAAATTCACACAACAAATTAACTCAAGGGAGGTGAAACAGTCGATGAAAGCATTACGACGGCTACACCGGGCTTCGTCCCCCGTAGGGATGAAAAAGCTTGTTATCCTGTTAATCCCGGCATTAATTCTGGCTTTCTTAAGCTGCAGTCAGGAAAAGGCAGTGCAGCAGATGATGCAGAACAAAGAGATAGCCACCATGATGATGACCAAGATGATGGAAAATCCGGATATGAAGGCAGAGGTTATGCAGAAGATGATGCAGGACCCCGCGGTTATTGACCAGATGATGAATTCAATGGTCAGCGACACCAGTATGGCAATGACCATGATCGATAAGATGATGGCAAACGACTGGACAAAAGGAATGATTTCCAAAAAAGTTGCGGACCTGAAAGCACCCAAGAAGAAATAGCTATTTTTTCCTGAGACGAAAGCGAAACTTTCGGTTCATAAAAACTTAAGCGCCATTTTGATAAAAAAAGATGGCGCTTTGATTTTTTTTGAAATTAAATAAACATCTTCCATTCAACCAAAGTTATAAGAAGGATCGTGCGAATCACAAATCATTTTTTTTGTTTCTTCTGTTCATAAACCTCAATAGTTCGTAGTATTTGTTGTTTTTCCTCGACAAATCTTTTGCGATCAAGTTCGCTGCTCATATAAGGGAGTTTTTCCGGATTGTTGATTTTATAATCGACCAAGCGCAATTGAATTTTCAAAAAACTTTGTGCCAGTGAGTAGTCCTTAAGAAAATCTCCGGATATCCAGGTACATTGTGATAATACCGATTCTTCTTCAAGACTAAATTCCTCCTTGTGTGAGAATTTTCTCAGGTATCCCTCGCACCTTTTCTTAGTGTCCTTTTTATCCCCCCTGTTCTTAGCCAAGAGCAGCTTATACAATTCCACGTCCTGAAAAGGCTGTACTTTCTTAATCATCATCTCTATCTTCTTGTTAAAATATTTCATCAGCTCAGGTGCAATTTGACTTTCAGGGTGAAATAACGCTTCATTTAATAAAGCGACCAGAATCGCTGCCGAGTCGGAATTCAGAAATTTATCTACCATTTTAGCCCAATTTTGAACTCGAAGATAATAAGTTATCTCTATGTCCTCTTTTGGCTCGAAGTCTGAGAAAGTCCACCGGATTTTATTCTTCCTGATCACAAAACCTGATGGTCTAATAGAGGTAACAAAACGCGGGTCTATCTCTCCAAGATCGAATTCTAGAATTGCTTTTTTGATCTTCCCTTTCCATAAAGCGCCTGTTTTCAACACGTATCTCAACCATATCAAACCATCCGAGGAAAACATTCCCTTAAAACTATAAGTATTGACAATCCTGTGAGTTTGATGCTTTCCAAAAGCAGTCCGCCATACGTAAGCAAAAGGGTAGGTGAGTTCAGGATCCAATGGACTTCGTACTCCTTGCTTATGCTCTGTCTGAATTTCCTTTCCATCTACAAAGCATTTGAAATTGTTAATAGTTCCCTGTATTGTTTCTTGACCTGGACTTCTTTCCGTTAAATCCGGAAAGCCTATTTGAACCTCGCTAGATTCGCCACTGTTTCTCAAAATGAAAATGCAGTTGACTTCCCATTCCTCTTCGCCTTTTTGGACTTTCACCGTTTCAGCCACCATCTCAACCTCTTTATTTTTAACTGGCCAAACTGTCTGGCCTTCTCCTTCAAAGGCAGTATCATCGGCGCTAGCTATTTGGATCAGAAATAAGAAAGGCAAAAACGTTAAATAAATGAGCTTCATCTTAGTTCACGCATGGCGGAGGTCCGCCTTTGAATAGATAGCTGACCAAATAGACTATATCCGCTAAGTTGACTTTCCCGTCAAAATTGGCATCCCCGGAATGCAGAGGAGCAGGTGCAGGTCCGCCCTTGAAAAGGTAGCTCACCAAATAAACGATATCCCCTAAAAGCACCTTGCCATCTGCATTTGCATCCCCGCGGACAAAATTAAGGCTTACTGCTACCCTTATTCTGCTGCTCCACGGACTTTCCTGTCCTTGAGCGTCCTTTGCCTTTGCCTTGTAATAATAGACACCGGAACATCTCTTTTTGACAGGATAGCTTTTTTGAGATATGGTATCAGCCAAAAGAGTAGATTTCTGAAATTGAGCCACAGGGTAGATATCGTCTACCCAAAAACCTGAGTCGACTACGTCCGGATCTGTCCGGTAATGGAAGCGTAAAAGGATATCCTTTCCTCCAAACTGGCTCAAATCGAAAATCCCCTTTATCCAGCCAGCAGAACTCCCGGTTATCCCGTTTCCGAAATTCAGGCCGTTTGGATTGTCGTTGGTGGTGATGTTCCCGGGAATGGATTGAAAAGTTTCTCCATCCAGCGATACGTCCACGTAAAGGTAATCATAACCTGGCTCGATCTTATAATAACACCAGAAGGTCAAAGTGTCATTTGGCTGGATAGAAATGAAATCCGAGGTAGTCAGATAATTGTCTAAACTATTTCCAGAGCCTGAGAAGAAAGAATGCGTGGGTGAATAGCTTTTAGATGTGCTGAGGATAAATCCGCTGGTGTCCCAGCCCGAAGAACCGCTCTCCCCATCGAATTTCTTTACAGTCAAATTTTCAAGCTCCATTAAAGAATAGCTAACTGGCGGATTAAAAGTGTCCGGATAAACCCAGGTTAAGGTGAAGCTATCAGTGGAGACGCTGTCCAGTTGAGATAGAATCGGAGCCGAAGGCGCCACTAGAACGTAAGGGTTGCCGGCTAAAGATGCGATGAAAAGATTCGGCTGTAACTGTTGTTCACACAAAGTGTTGATCCTGGAGGGGTCTGGCCAGAAACCATCATACTGGTTCCCCACTTCAGGTGTAAAGCTGAAGATCTTATTCTTCTCAGCTTGCTCCCCGTACATCCAGTCATCTGAGTCCCCATTGGTTAGATAAAGTACTTCCCAGGCTGTGCCAGTTGTGAACCCGTTCAAGACACTAACGCTGTCTGCTATTGACTTGAAAACTAACTGATCCGGAGTGTAGATATTATCATACCCCCAGGGATATAGAAAATAATTACCATAAGAATGATAATTCAATGCCAGGATAAATTTAGATGAATCGGCAAGTGCACGTATGACCTGGGTCTCCGGCTCAGAGAAAGCAGCAGCTCCACGGTAGGTCTCAGACCCAGGACTCGGGGAGGAGCCGAGGTTATCGTAACCCCATTTATACCCAAAGTTACGGTTTAAGTCTACGCCGTAAGTGCCTCCTGTATTGAGTCTTCTGTTTTTTCTCCACATTCCACCCCCCTGGGGGCTGTTCAGCCGATTGAACTCGTATCCATCCGGATTTATTATGGGAACAAACCACAATTCCCGGTTATTGACTAAATAAGTAACTGTGATATCAATGCCATAATTCTGCCCCAGGTATCGCATGAAATAAAGCAAGACCTCAATCCCTATAGGCTCCCTTGCGTGAGTTAAGCCATTATAGAATACCTCTGGCTCATCTTCATTTGCGTCAGGGTTATCAGAGATTTTCATCCCCCAGATGGGTCTTCCTTGTAAGGAATATCCGATAATGAGTTTTGAGGTGGTTATACCCGGATACTGGTTATGAATCGAATCCAGGGCAGCCCCTGTTTCCGCATAGGTGTGGAAACCTCCCATGCCAAGCGTTGTTTTCATTCTCTTTTGATAATACAGGGTCACGTCAGGAATTATTATCTCTACCTGATAGCCTGAAGCTTTGAGTTTCTCTACTTCAGCCGAGTCTGAGATTATGTCCAGATATTTGCCATATTCAAAATAAGCCCTGTCCAGGTCCAGGCTTAAGACCTTCCTCATCTCCGATTTGTCTTTAAAGTATATCCGGGCTTGCAAGGGTTTGTCTGCATAAGTCGAAGAATAAAAGCTGAGACAAAAGCAGAGCAAGAGATAGAGTCCGAAAAATCTTTTCATAACTGCTCCTTTAAATTGTAAATAGCTTAACCAAAAATTAAACTTATTCCTGAAATCAATTTAAATCAACTCCTCCCTTTGTCAAGAGAAATGAGACACGTTTTTCATTCTCCTTCTTTCAGGTAAGAAGTAAAATCACTTGTGCTTTTAAAAGCAGAATAACAAAAATATATACGAAAACCTCAAAAAAAAGTCTTTTTTTTGAGTTGACAATTACGAAGAAAAGGTTATACTGAAAAAGGAGTAGTTCCCTTTTGTATTTTTGAAAAATACAGGTCAGAACAGGAAGAGTGCTTAGCTTTTCCTCATTGCAAGTCCTTGTCTGATTTAAAATTTTAAAGGAGGAGGTCTTATGTCAAGGAGGTTTTTAGTTTTTTTAGCCCCTCTGCTGGTCCTCTTTTTTGCTCCGGCAGCCTTTTCACAGGACCCTGGTAATCCAGACACTGTCAGGGTCGAGCAGAAGCTAACCGCAGGCCCCAGCCAGCACATTCAGGTAAACTTGTATGTAAAGAATGACGAGAAGTTAGGAGGATTTGTAATCCCGCTTAGTTTTTATAACCCAGACAATCTGGATGTGACCTGTGATTCCATCCACTGGGCAGCCAGATTCACCAGTAACATCGCATCAACTTATGCAGGAGGCCCTGGATACCCTAACTATGTGGATACTACGAATCATAAACTGAATGTCTGGGCAATATGGTACGGCACACCTTTTGACACTGGCAGCACACTTTTGTGCACGATATATTTCACTACCGGAGCGACTTTCAAGTCTGATATTGGAATAATAATAGATACCACTCTAATCCCGCCAACAAATCAATTGGAATTTACTGATGTATCCGCGAACGCATTTATGCCTAAATATTCACCCGGATGTCTGGGTGCAGCTTTTCAGGTCTTGTCTCCGAATGGAGGAGAGCTCTGGTATGTGGGCGAGAGTCATAATATACTCTGGAGGTCAGTCGGATTTTCAGGAAATGTTAAGCTTGAATTGTCTACTAATTCCGGAACCTCCTGGTCAACCATCATAGCCAGCACCCCTAATACCGGGACATATCCCTGGACTGTTCCTAATAACCCTTCAGCCAACGATCGGGTGAGGGTCTCAGATGCCACGGATGGTTCTCCAAAAGATGCCAGTGATGCTAACTTCTCCATACCCGATTTCACGATAGGAGGAACCCCTTCCTCCAGGGTAATAGATATAGGAGCTTCTACCAGCTATACAGTCAATTTAAGTTATTTATATGGTTTTGCCCACCCGCTTACCTTATCTGTCTCCGGGCTTCCATCCGGAGCAACTGCAAGCTTTACACTGAACCCGGTAAATCCTCCTGCCACTTCTTCGACGATGAATGTGAACACGACTGGCTCCACTCCTGCTGGAACCTATACGTTGACTATCCAGGGTGTAGGAAGTCAGACTCACACCACTAATGTGACCCTTGTGGTCAATGCTGCCCCCTCGGCTTTTAATCTCTCTTCACCCGCAAACGGTTCCACTGTTTCCACCTTGACCCCCACCCTCTCCTGGCAGCAAGCAACTGATCCTGACCCTCAGGATACTGTCAAGTATATTCTTTACTACACTCGTAAAAGCGACTTCAGTGCCTTTGATTCCATCCCCAGTATCATCGGGACTTCCCGGGTTTTACCGTCTCTGCAGGATGATACTGTATATTATTGGAAGGTTAGAGCAGTAGATAGATGGGGCAAATCGACCTGGAGTACCGGCACCTGGAATTTCCGGGTCTATTATCCACAGCTACCTGCAACTTTCAGCTTGGTCTCCCCTACAGATAGGGATACCAGCTGGCAGCTTTCAGATACCTTAATCTGGAGAAAAACATCGGACCCTGATCCAGGTGATTCTATTCTGTATGACCTTTATATAGATTCCCGATCAGGTTTTCCCCAGCCAGTCATTATATCAAATCTGAAAGATACAACTTACGTTTTCACCGGAAGCGATGATAGCACCTATTACTGGAAAGTCCTGGCTAAAGATATAAATACCGCTGGAAGGTGGAGCACCCAGACTACCTGGCGGTTTTATATCTATGTTCCTCAGGCACCCAATTCTTTTGCCCTGTTAACCCCGGAAGATGAGGACACCGTGATTCTGCATCCCAAATTAGTCTGGCGAAAAGCTACTGATCCTGACCCTAATGATGTGTTATCTTACAAACTCTTCTGGTCTTTGGATTCTCTGGCTTACACGGATTCATCAGCCACGATCACGGATTCTTTCTATACCCTGCCGGGGTTGTTGAACGACACGATTTATTACTGGAAAGTGAGGGTGAAAGATAAATTCAACTTGACAACCTGGGCCACTGAAGCATATCGGAGCTTCAGGACATTGAACGTTGCTCCAGCTTCATTCAGCTTGATTTCTCCATTGAATTTGAGCACAGTTTCGGTTTTGACTCCGACCTTGAGATGGCATAAACCTTACGACCCTGACCCGTCAGACCCGATCTCTTACATAGTCTATTATTCACGGGACAACACTTTCGCAACCTATGACTCTACTACAGCAACTGATACTTCCAAAGTCTTGCCTACTTTATATGATGATTCCACCTACTACTGGAAAGTCAAGGCGAAAGATAGCTATGGCGCGACAGTCTGGAGCTCAGACCCATTCTGGAGTTTTCACGTTTATTATCCTCAACAGCCGAATGCCTTCACCCTGGTCTCACCGCTCAACAACTCTACTTCAGCTGATTCCAGCATAACTTTTATCTGGCGTTCCACCACGGATCCGGATCCCGGTGATTCCATTCTTTATGACCTATGGTATGCTGACAATCCAAGCTTCACCAGTCCTACTGTGATTTCAAACCTGAAAGACACCTCCAGAACAGTTACCCTGAGAGACGATAAGTCGTATTACTGGAAAGTTCTGGCAAAGGATATTAACACTACAGGCAGATGGTCAACTGACGTCTTCAGGGTAAATACTTATGTGCCCCAGGCGCCAAGGGCTTTCAGCCTGCGTAAGCCGACCGATGGTGACACTCTTTCAAGTCTTAACGCTGACCTTTTCTGGCAGAAAACGACTGACCCGGATCCAGGGGATGTCATTAAATATGACCTGTATTATGACACCTCTCAAACATTCACCGCACCGGTAATAGTCCCAAATCTCAACGACACGGCTTATTCCACACCCCAGCTTGAACCTGGAGCCTTTTACTGGTGGAAGGTTAAAGCGAAAGATACAAATACCGCAGGCACCTGGTCAACCCAGACATTCAAATTCTTCGTGCCGTCTTGCATGCCAGGCAGTGTGAACGGAGATGATAAAGTCAACGTGACCGACGTCATACATCTGATTAACTACCTATTCAAAGGCGGGATCCCACCGCTACCCATTCCGTCGTGCGGAGACGTACAATGTGATGGAAAGGTTAACGTCACGGATGCAATTTATCTGATCAATTATCTTTTCAAAGGCGGACCAGCCCCAGGCTGTTAAATAAATAGAAAGTGCTCTATAAGCCCCGCTCTTTTAAAAAGAGCGGGGCTTTTTTATCGTAGCGCGACCCTTTCAGGGTCGCTACAATGAAAAGGAGAGGCTAAAAGTCTTCGCCAGGATCCTGTGGACAAGACCTTGAGGCCTCGCACTACATTCTCTACGTTCGCGGAGGCAAGTGAGACGAACTCACCCTAAATCCCTCTCTTTGAAAGAGAGGGACTTTCCCCTTCTCTTCTTAAGAGAAGGAACCAGGGAATGAGCTGAGAGGGCGAGGGAACCTCGCCCCTACCTTCACCTGAACCCTTGACTCCTTGAACCCTTTTTTCGATAATGTAAATTATTGTGGGCACTTTCAGGGTTTTGAAGTTCTTTGAAATTTGAATAGGAATGGCATACCTTAATGGTTAGTGCAAAAATGAACCATTAGCCGTCCCCTACGGGGACAAGGAGGTATGCCATGAGAAGTA
>JAUYBY010000021.1 GCA_030692925.1 Candidatus Zixiibacteriota bacterium
AGAGAAGTCATCACCTGCTTGCCGGATTACTATAAGTGGACTCAATGGATGTTCGTTCAGTTATACAAGCACAATTTAGCTTATAGAGGTAAATCCTTAGTGAACTGGTGTCCGCATTGCAACACTGTCTTAGCTAATGAGCAGGTCATACAGGGAACCTGCTGGAAATGCCATTCTGAGGTTACAAAAAAGGAACTGGTGCAATGGTTCTTCAGGATCACCGGTTACGCTGAGAGACTGTTGAAGGATATGGACAAGCTTTCCGGCTGGCCTGAGAACGTGAAGATAATGCAGAGGAACTGGATCGGGAAAAGCCAGGGCGTGGAGATAAACTTCAAAGTAGAAAAAACCGGTGAGAAGCTTCCGGTCTTCACCACTCGTCCGGATACTATCTATGGGGTAACCTTTATGGCAATAGCCCCGGAAAATGAGCTTCTCAAAAGACTCCAGATCGAGCCAAAATACAAGAAGGCTGTTGACGAATATGTTAATAAAGCCCTCCAGAAAACAGACATTGAACGGTCATCCATAGTAGGGGAGAAGGATGGAGTTTTTACCGGAAGGTATGCCATAAATCCTCTCTCAGGCGAAAAGGTTCAACTCTGGGTAGCAGAGTACGTGGTAGCAACCTATGGAACGGGTGTGGTGATGGGAGTCCCTGGGCATGACCAGAGGGATTTTGAGTTTGCTAAAAAGTATAATATCCCGATTAAAGTTGTTATCCAGCCGAAGGGTGAAAATCTTACTCCTGAGACCATGGAGCAGGCTTATGAAGACCCGGGAACAATGGTAAATTCAGACATCTTCAATAAACTCTGGTCAACAGAGGGAATTGAGAAGATAAATGACTACATCGAAGAGAAAGGTTTAGGTAAGAGGAAGACTAATTATAAGCTCAGGGACTGGCTGATCTCCAGGCAGAGATACTGGGGCGCTCCTATTCCGATGATTCACTGCAAGAAATGCGGAATAGTTCCTGTGCCAGAGTCTGACCTCCCTGTGCTGCTCCCTAAAGGTAACATAGATTATCTACCCAAAGGACGTTCTCCTTTAGCTGATGTGAAGGAATTCATTGAGACGACCTGTCCGAACTGCGGAGGTAAAGCAGAAAGAGACCCGGACACTATGGATACTTTCGTGTGTTCCTCCTGGTATTTGTTCAGGTATACTGACCCGCATAATGACAAAGAGCCGTTTTCCAGGGAAAAAGCAAAGAAATGGATGCCGGTGGATAAATACATTGGTGGAATCGAGCATGCCACCGGGCATTTGCTCTATTTTAGATTCTTCACGAAAGTGCTGCACGATATCGGCTGGTTAAGTGTGGATGAACCGGCTATAGAGCTTTTCAATCACGGTATGGTACTGGACTCAAAGGGTGAAGTTATGTCCAAGTCTAAAGGGAATGCAACTTCTCCACTGGATTTGATGGAAGAAAATGGAGTAGACGTCTCCAGAATAGCGGTCTATTTTGCGGCTCCTTCAGGCAAGGAAGTTCTGTGGACTGGTGAGGGGATAGCCGGCGCAAGACGATTTTTGACCCGGATTTACGATTTTGCAAAGTATTGCATAGACACTTATGAAATCGAGATAAACAATCACTCTAAGACAATTAAGCTACTCGGTTGGCATACAAAGCCTTATAAGACTGTCTACCGTAAGCTTCATCAGACTATAAAGAAGGTCACGGAAGATATCGAAAGACTGGATTTGAATACCGCCATTGCCTCAATGATGGAGTTATTGAATACTCTGGATGATGAGCTATATCTGATTCCGGATACGGACAGGTATGAATTCCTGCCTTACTTTATGGAAAGAACTACACAGCTACTGGCTCCTTTTGCGCCTCATCTGACTGAGGAGATCTGGGAGGAAATGGGCCATAAGGATAGCATATTCAAGTCTGAATGGCCTGAATATGACCAGGAGGCAGTTATTGAGGATGAAGTGACCATAGCAGTCCAGATAAACGGCAAGCTCAGGACGACCTTTAATGTCCCCATAAACTCTGAGCAGAAACAGGTTGAAAGTATTGCTTTAAGTGATAAAAGGGTTCAGGCTTATACTAAAGATAAAGAGATCGTCAAGACGATTTATGTTCCGAATAAGATTTTGAATATTGTGGTGAAGTAGGGACAGAACTGTTCTGTCCGTATCTGTAGTTGCTCGATTTATCGAGCTGTAGCGGAAGGCCGTCAAGGTCTTGTCCACAGGATCCTGGCGAAGACTTCAGCCTTCCATATTAAATCGTAGTTGCCTGATTTATCAGGCGAAATCCACGAATAAGCCCAATGAATTGGGCAACTACAATCTCGATAGGGTAGAGGAAAAGCCCGAATTTAAACTCCAGATTCGGGCTTAATTATTTTGACTCTTTTTAAAAATACCTTTTAGTTTACATAATATCTATTATAAGACGTTGTTATGCAGTTTTTTGGCGAAGATAAAGATATTGTTTAAATAACAGCGTTGCTCTCTCAAATTGCTTTACAAACCAATTCTGTTCAATTGCAAGATATTTTTTAAATACTTCTGTCGCTACCCCAGATTGTTCTATAAAATATTGAAGTAATTGGAAGTTCTCATCTACTATTCGTTCTCTTTTTTCATCATTTAAACGTTCATCATCAATACGAGTCTGTACAAGCTTCAATTTTAACCCTCGTTTATAAAGCTCATCAATGAGTTCCTGCACATCTTTTCCAAAAAGAAACTCCTTATCTCTTGTATCTATGAGAAATTTAAATGACTCTTCATCTGTGACTTTTGCATTGATTAGTATGTTACCAATATATTGCTTTGTCGCAAAAAAGACAGGATATCTCTTATCATATAAATCCAGACGCCATCGTTGTCTTGCTAATAGATATTGGAGGACGAGAATCGAAATTGTGATAAGTGCTATTAAAGGTGTTAACAATGCTGAGAATGTTTGGATCCAAGCAGGTGTAACTGATATTTGTGGCATTTGACCCTCCTTTACCAGTTGAGTTATTTGTGATACTATATGCAAAAATTATTGAGAAATCAATAAAAAATGGAAGGCTGAAGCCTTCCTCTACATTTCGGGCGGAGACAAGCTCCGCCCCTACGCGGGATTTCTATTCTAACACCTCTAAAACCTGTTCAAACCTGCCAAAGGAAGGAATTAAATAGATCCCGGAGACTAAGGATTTCGCCTCTTTTAGAAGCTCTCTGCAGATCTGGACGCCTTCTTTTGCGCCCTTCTCCCCTGCTTTTTTCATCCTCTCCCTTATTTTATCCGGAATTCGGATACCCGGCACTTCGTTGTGGAGGAATTCTGTGTGTTTTGAGCTTTGTAAGGGGAGCAGTCCCATAAAGATTGGCAGCTTAATCCCGTCGATTCTTCTTAAGAATTTCTCAAGGGACTCTAAATCGTGAAATGGCTGGGTGAAGATAAAATTTGCTCCGGCGTTTTCCTTTTCCCTGAGCCGGTCTAATTCTCTATCCCAGTTTTCAGCATTAGGGTCAACTCCTACGCCTACGAAAAAAGAAGCTGGAGAGCCGATTGAATTTCCTGCCCAGTCACAGCCTGAATTTAACTTCCCGATAATCTTCACCAAACCTATTGAGTCAACGTCATACACTGCGGTCATATGGGGATAGTCTCCTAAGACAGGTGGGTCACCGGTAATGGCTAAGATATTCCTGATACCCAGGGCGTGTGCGCCTAAGAGGTCTGATTGCAAGCCCATCAGGTTTCTGTCTCGACAGGTGAGATGCAGGATCACATCTATCCCGGTTTTCTCTCTTAAGAGATAAGCCATAGAAAGACAGCTCATCCTAACCTTTGCCATAGGACTATCAGCGATATTTACAGCATCGATTCCTTTATCCTTGAGTTTCTGAGCCACCTGAAGTATCTTTTCCGGATTGGTTCCCTTTGGCGGGTCCAGCTCTACCGAGACTAAGAATTTCTTGCCTATGTTCTGAGCAAAATCTGAAAGCTCAATGGCTGGCTTCTCGACCTTTTCCTCTTCGATTTCCTCCTTCATCAAAATGTCCGGCTCGTCAACCGATGTAAACTTTGAATTAAGTTTCCTGATCACCTGGCACATCTTTTTTATATGTTCAGGAGTTGTTCCACAACAACCACCCACGATATTTACTCCGGAGCGGATGAATTTCTCCGCATAGTCTGCCATATATTCGGGTGAGGAAAGATAAATGTATCTTCCCTCTACAAAATGAGGTAAACCGGCATTAGGCTGGGCTGAGAAGAATTTGTCACTTTTGCCTTTCATGGTCTGGACGATCTCGTACATTTTCAAAGGACCAACACTGCAGTTGGCACCGACGACCTCTACGTCTAACTTGTTCAGAAACTCAGCCACCTCTTCAGGAGTATTCCCCATCAGGGTTTTTCCATCCTCTCCAAAGGTCATTGAAGCGATAATTGGTAACTGACAGATGCCTCTGATAGCAGAAACTGCCTCCCTCATCTCCCTGAGGTCGGATATAGTCTCGACGATGAATAAATCCACTCCACCCTCTAAAAGCCCTTCTGCCTGCTCCAAAAAGGCTTCCCTGACCTGCTTTAAGGTAATCTCCCCAAACGGATGAACCCTCTGGCCTATGGGTCCCATTGAGCCAGCCACAAAGATATCCTTACCTTCTATCTCTCTGGCTTCACGGGCTAATTTTGCCCCCTTAAGGTTTATGTCCCTGACCTTTTCCTCAAATCCGTGTGTTGCCAGCTTGAACCGGTTGGCGCCAAAAGTATTGGTCTCGATAATTTCCGCACCGGCTTTGATATAATCCTGATGCACCTTCTGTACCACCTGGGGATTGGAAAGGTTCAGCTCGTCAAAGCACTGATAATAAGAAACCCCACGGGTATAGAGCATGGTTCCCATGGCGCCGTCGCATAAGAGGGCACCTTTTTGAAGTCTTTCTAAGAAAAGGCTCATGATTCTTAAATTATGATTTCCTAATGGCGTCGACGGATTGCTTCTCTCGTTTTCCGCCAGAGGCGGACTCGCAATGACAGCCTATGATCGTCATTGCGAGGAGCACATCTGGGCGACGAAGCAATCCCATCACTGCATTAAGCGCAACTGAAAGGGTCGCGCTACTTTATTCCCAATTCTTTCTTGACCTCTTTCACTGCTTCAACCATCACTTTAAGCTTGGCCTGGGCTTCCTCGACTGATCTGGTCTTTAAGCCGCAATCCGGATCGATATAGACTTTTTCTAAAGGAAAAACTTCTAACGCTTTTTTGATATTTGCTTTTACCTGTTCCTTGGTCTCTATGATGTGACTGTGAACATCTACAACTCCCACTGCAATCTCTTTAGTGAATTTAGGATTTCTGAAAAGCTCTAAATTGGCGAAGTTGCTATTGGCAAATTCCAGGTCTAACTGGTCAACTGGCAGATCTAAAAGCCGGGGATAGATTTTGGAGAAATCTCCATAGCAGATATGGCTTATGGTCTTTGCTTTGATTCCTTTGGTGACTATAGTCATTGCCTCTATAGCTAAATCTATCTCCTCAGGCCGGGTGGATAAAGCCGGCTCATCTATCTGGATATATTTTGCACCTGCTTTTTCTAAATCTGCAACCTCCTGATGAATTACTTGAGCTAGGGCTAAAGCAGTATCTCTCCGAGTCGGATAATATTCATTAAAAGACCAGTCGGTCATAGTATAAGGTCCGGTGAGCATACCCTTGACCGGCTTGGAAGTCAGGCTCTGGGCGTATTTGAAGGTCTCAACTGTCATCGGAGCTCTTCTTTCTATTTCGCCGAGGACCACCGGCTTGCGATAATATCGATTTCCGTAGGAGCGAACCAGACCACTAATGCCAAAACCTTCTAATCTCTCTGCAAAATAGGTGGTCATATCCCCTCTTTCCATCTCACCGTGCACCAGGATATCTATTCCGATTTCCTCCTGAAATCTAATCACCTCAGCCGTCGCTTTTTTCTCCAGAGTATGCAGTTCTTCTTCGGTGATTTCACCGCGGGAAAACTGTGTTCTGGCTTTAGCCAGACAATCCGGCTTAGGAAAGCTCCCCACGCTGGTCGTCAAAAGCATGATTTCTTCTCCTTATGTGTTATTCTGAGTCCCCGTAGGGGACGAAGAATCTACCTCAAGGCCAAATTCGACGGATTCTTCGGTCGCTTCGCTCCCTCAGAATGACGGTCTTCGGACAGGCTTTGTCATACTGAGCGTAAGCGAAGTATCTCGTCCTTCTACATATCAATTTAAACGCAAACAGTCTTTTGCCCATTTGTCAGAATTCAGGTTATCAGGAATTGAACTGCTTAGCAATGGAGGAAAGAAGTTTTATCTTTTTCAGAGCATTTTCGTGTGGCAGGAATTCAAGCCCGCAGGAAGGACTGAAATATATCTTCTCTGGAGGAATTTTCTTTGCCACTTTCTCGATGAGTTTAAAAACTTCTTTTTCATCCTCCATTTTGGTATTACGTGCGTCCAGACAGCCCAGAATCACCTCTTTTTTTACATCTGCTTTGAGAAGCGCATCTAAATTTTCAGGCTTGCTCACCAGGTCGATACCGATGATATCCACAGCCAGGTTAAGAAGCTCCGGAGTGAGATTTTTTATGCTTCCAAAATATAAAAAAAGGATGGACTTTGCCTTTAAGCCTGAGGTGATAATCTTTAAGCTTTCTTTCACCAGGCCAATCTCTTGTGGGAAATTACATAATGAAGGCTCGTCAAACTGGATATATTCTACTCCTTCCTGGTCTAATCTTTGAGCCTCTTTTCGCAAAACCTGACTGAAATCCTCTACTAAAGTCCTCAAATTCTTATAATGCTCATCTAAGGATAATTTTGCCCAGGTAAGAGGTCCCGGCAAAACCACTTTTAGTTTTTTAAATGAATTAGCTTTAGCGGATTTATAGTCTTCCAGGGTGGTATAATCTTTGAAAGCGATTCTGGATTTTATTACCGGCTTGCGATAATAGACGTTGTTGTTGAAAAATCTTAAAAGCCCGTTGATCTCGCAGCCCTCAATATTCTTGGCAAAGGGAGTCACCAGATCATCCCACCTTATCTGCCCGTCAGTTATGATATCGATTCCGGCATCTTCCTGTTCCTTTATAACTCTCAAGATGGTTGCTTTGTAGACCTCCTCTAATTTCTCCTTTGATATCTTTTTCTGGTCAAACTGATTCAAGGCGTTCCTCAGATTGGGAACGTTCTTATCTGAGCTTATTTTAGGATAATTACCTACTACTGTCGTTCTGATCATATTTTTTTGTCTTATAAATGGGTTTTGTAGCGCGACCCTTTTAGGGTCGCTTGGCAAGGCTGAAAGTCTCAAGACCTTGACGGCCTCGCACTACGAAATACCAAAACCTGAACCTGCCTTTGCTGCTCGTTGGTCTCCAGACCAACGAGCTTACCTTCGTTGGTGAGGACACCAACGAGGAGCTGACCTCTAAAAATCAGAGCTTCAGCTTATCCCCTAATTCTCCAATAAAAGGTATTTTCCAGTCTCTCCCCTGGGAGGCGTATACTATGCCGGCTGCAGCTGAGACTAAGCATAAAATTAAAATCATCCCCCAGAATAGCTGGCTTATTTTGGGAAAAAGAAAGATGATGGCGATAATCTCTAAAGCGAAAAGAATTAGTCCCTGTTTCCCATGCTTAAGAGCAAAAGGGTTATCTCTCATTTTGATCAGGGGGACAAAGCACATAAACGGTATATACCCAAGAATCGCAGCAGCCTTCCCTTCCTGGATCATCTTTTCCTGAGATTGATCCGAATTTTCTTTTTTCTCTTCGATATTTTTTGATTCTAAATCGGGCATGCTCATTCTTTCAAATTTTATGATGCCAGGTTTCAAAAGTTTCAGTTTAGACTACCAGTAAGCAGGGGTTTTGTCCACTTGTAAAAGGCTGAATTTTATCAAATCTATTTCCGGACACCTTTCGATCTCATCCTCTCCTTTTTTGATTATCACCCTGAACTGAAAACCTTTTTCCTTCACCTGCTCAAAGGTTGAGAGAGGCAAAGAAAGCTCCAGTACTTTTGCGAATGCGAAGTTCACCGGTACAGAGGTTTCCATCCACTGCTTCTCTTCTGGATTATATCTGGCAAGGGAGGCTTTTTCTTTGAGAAGCGAGATTTTGAGGTGGCCTGGAGTAAAAATTTCAAAGTCGATTTGGTAACCTTCTGAGAAATATCTTTCCGCAGGTAGAACGGTGTCAATCCTTAAGTAAAGATTTTCCAGGTCATGCCCGAAATAGATTTGCTTGACTATGCTAACTGCTCTCCTTATCACCCCGCTTAATTTTACACAATCCAGAACCCCTGCCCCTTCCCATTCATAAAAATGGGTTACCTTCCCATCTAAAGTTGGCGTGATGAAATTAGTTGGCTCCTGAATGGCCAACGCTTTGGTACCAGCCCTTAAAGGTTGAAAAAGCGCCTCCGGTGGCTCTAATCCTATGAATTCGTAGACTGAAAGAAGGTGGGAACGGAAAAGAAGATCGAAAAGCTCGCTGCCCGGACCTGAATGAGCGCTTCCATACCACCAGCACCAATCGCTACCCTCAGCCACATATATTTCCTTCCAGGCAGCTTTCAATCTTTCTTCGGAGATCTCTTTACCCTTCTTTTCCTGAAATTCGACTAATTTGTCCCTCGCCTCTCTAAGCAGGTCCCAGGCCAGATTATCCTCTGGTTCTCCTATCCAGATTTTGAAGTTGTGGTCGATCCAGGAGCCAGGGTAAAGATTGGAAAGCTTTGATTTGACCTGAGTCTCTCCTAAGAATTTACCTACGGTAGTAGTCTGGATTAGTTTTTGTTTAGAAAGTCCTGTGTAAAGAGCATTAAGAAAATCGTTCCCGTCATTTTTATAGTATTCCCAGCAGTTCTCCCCATCCAGGATGATGCTTACTATCGAATCTGAGATCTCTTCCTCCTTCAGATTATTTCTGATGTCTAACAGCCGATTAATCAAATCATCCGTTGCTTTCTGGGGGTCCCAGTGAGAATAGACAAATCCGATTAGGTCGGAAAGCTGATGGTCTCTGAAAACAAAAGAGATTTTACTTCCTTTAACCGCTACTTCATATGGTTTATATAACAGGTCGGCCTTATAATGGTTAGAAAATGCCTCAACCTTCAAACTCAGATATAAAATCTCCTCATCTGTGGCTGCCCACTCAATCCCAGCCTGTGCCATCAAGGGAATGATCTCTTCGCTGACACTTCCTTCTGATGGCCACATCCCCTTTGGCTTTCCGCCGAAAACACTCTGGAAAAAGTCGACCGCACAATTTATTTGAGCCAGGGCATCTTCAGGATGGGAAAATCTTTTCTGCGGCAGGACTACGTTGGGCTGTGAAGCTTTAGCAATATCAGTATCGCAGAGTAAAGGCAGGATGGGATGACAGCAGGGTGAAATAGTTATCTCTATCTGTCCTTTATCCTTCAACTCTTTGTACTTTGGAAGGACTGAACGAATGATGTTTTTTTGCTTTGAAAGCATCATTTTCTTGTCTTCCTCAGTGAAATTCTCTTTCTTTTTGAATAACGGAGCCAATTCAGCATCTTTTCTAAAAATCGGATCAAACCAGACCAAATTAGACCATACTTGCAGGTCAAGGAAGTCCTGAGGGGTAAACTTCTGGGCAATCTGAGGGAATTTTTCAGAATCCTCTCCCCTTCTCAGAAGGAGCTGATAGTAACGCGGATAGGGTTTAATCATGGTTGCCTGATTACCTATGAAGAAATCCCTGACTATCTCTAATTTTTCTTCTGGGGTTAGCTGGTCTGATCTTTTCTCAGTCAAAAATAAGTGCCGGTCATAAACTGAATTGGAAGCATAATCCTGGAGCTGTTCAATCAACGTTGGCACCAGGTTAAAAGTCATAGAGATACCAGGATAGTTATCCAGTATGGCTACCATATCATAGTAATCTTTTAAAGCATGCAGTCTTACCCAGGGCAGAAGATAGCGGTTGGTTTTGATATCCTTATAATAGGGCTGATGCATATGCCAGACGAAAGCAACTTTCAATGGCTTTTGCAAATTTGGGTCCATAAAGTAATTCTCTTCTAACCTTTTTGCGCTGAGATCTCTGCTAACTCCAGCCGAGCTTGGGTTACTATCTTTGAATTAGGGTATTTGGTTATGATCCTCTCGTAGAGCTCCTTAGCTTTATCAAGCTGGTTGGCATAGGAATAAGATTGAGCTGCGGAGAGAAGTAAATTGGGAATAACAAAATCATCCATAATTTTGCCTGCAGCCTGAAGATAGGATTCGGCTGCCTGGGAATATTCTTTCTTCTGCATATGGCAATCTCCGATGCCTGAATATGCCCCGGATAAAAGGAGAGGGTCAGCTTTTGGATATTTACTTACGAATTCCTGAAAATATCGTAATGCCTGGTCGTAATCCCTACCGTAATAATAAGCATTCCCCAGAAGATATAAAGCCTCCTGAGCTGCGTTGGTCCCTTTATAACTTCTCCAGATGGTCTGCAAGTCGGTTGTGGCTGTCTGAAATTCACCGGACTCGAGCTCTACCCGGGCTTTTCCTAAAAGCTCTGCTGCTTTTTGATTGTGACTTTTATTAGAGGAGATCACGAACAAAACTATAAAGATCACCACCACCACTCCAGCCCCGGCAATCAAAAACTCTCTGGAATGTTTCTGGACGTATTCCGTAAATTTAAAAGTGGTAGTAACCAGCTTATCTTCTTTCATCATATGTTTGGTTACTTTTACTCTTTTGGGACTCATACCTATCAACTCCTTATAAAAGTTTTAATCATAATCTGGTAGTCGCCCAATTTATTGGGCAAGTCCTTTTGTCATTCTGAGGGGGTCACGCCTAAGGCGGGACGACTGAAGCATCTTTAGATTCTTCGTCCCTACGGGGACTCAGAATGACATTATCACATATTTAATTCAATATAGTTTCATCACCAATCAAGTCTTTTACAAAAAAGGCGAAGCTCTTTTAAAGATCGAGCTTCGCCTGCATATAATTACCATAGAAATTAAAAGAAGCCGGTGAAGTTCACCAAAAACCGGCTATCTTTTTTCTCGATCTTGGCGATGTCAAAAGATTTTCCTAAAATGGTGCCAGCCATCTTGGTATTGTACCGGCTATACTCAAAAGTAAAATCAAGTTTTATCTGGCTCCAGCCGATTCCAGTTCCCAGGGAGAACGTATTACCTGTGACCTTACTTCCGTTTGTCTGGTTTACAATGCTTATCACATCTGCCGAGTTCATCAGCTTGGCACCTGCCTGTGGATCATAATCGACAAATTCCATGTCAACGTCTTTTAGATCGGAGAAGACCTGGGGGTCGTTTCTGAATCCCGCTCTTATGGGTATGGATCCATATTTACTCTGGTAAACGTATTCTCCTCCGATTCTGAATTGGGTTAGGGAATTCCAATCCAGGTCCATCGTGGTATCTGGTGAATTTGGATCAGACCATCTGGAGGGGTACTGCAATTTTGCCTTGCTGAAGTTTCTCAGCTCCAGGTCTCCAGCTAAAGTAAGTCCTTTTATCCTGTAGGAAGCTCCAAAACCTACCGTTAAGGGGATTTCCCATTTCTGCTTATATTCGACCGGGAAGACCGGCCGGGATGAAATTGCATCTGGATTAGTAATAGTAACCCCGTTAATAATGACATCCTTGAGAAACTGAACATCGTCTTTTTCCTGTAACTTAAAGGGCGTTTTCACTATAGCCCCGATCCTGAAATCCCTGTATTTATACAGGGCACCAAGCGTGAAATTAGCTCCGGAATAAGTCCCCTTTATGAAGGGATGATAGGTGATTAATGTGTCGAAAGCCGGATTCCAGGTGAATCTTATCTGTTGATTGGAATTATATTCATAAGAGCCGGTGTAGATGTTTAAGCCCACACCTAAGGATAAATCCTTATAAACCTTAGTACCTAAAGAAAGATTTACTATGTCCAGTCCCCCCGTAATCTCGTCCTCCTTATCCCCGATTCGGACAGAATCCGCACCGATTATAGTTGTATCAGTCATATAATAGACGCCGAAATTGTCGATGCGTCTCTCTCCCGGGAAATTATAGACCCGTTTATCATAGATGTCTGAAGATCTGTTGTAAAGGACGCTACCTACTACCTCTTTCTGATAAATTTTAAAAGGGAGGATTACGCTCCCGAAAGAGATTGAGGCTTTGTTCTGCTTTAAGGAATTCATAAAATCGGAGTTGGCATAAGCAGTGGTATATTTCCATCTGGGGTTAATGAAATAAAGAGTGGCTCCTATCTGGTATTTATCTAATTGAGTAAGTCCGGCTGGATTCCAGCTGGCAGCAGATGGGTCGTCAGATACTCCAATAAAAGCCCCTCCCATCCCCCTGGCTCTAGCCCCACCACCTAATAAATTGTAATCAAGAATATTTGTGGTTACTACAGCCTGGTTCCCGATTACTCTAACCTGAGAAAAACCCGGGTTAGTAAAGATTAAGGTTAGCAAGGCGATTGTCAGGATTAGTTTTAACTTCATCTGGCTCACTCCTTTTTGTGTTTTTGGTTCACCGCACAAATTTAAGCTTAAAATATATAACCTCTTTTTTCCTTTGGCAAGTATTTTTTTAGTTTTTTCAGTTTTTTTATTTTTTTCTCCAAACTTCAAACTCCAAACTTATAACTTTATTCTACCCCCGGCCCGACTTGAACGGGCGGCCAACAGTTTAGGAAACTGCTGCTCTATCCAAACTGAGCTACGGGGGCGGAAAAAACAGTGATTAGTGAATGGTGATTAGTGATTAGTCCCTTCCCCTCCCCTCGCTTACAAAACAATGCTCGATTTATCATTCCCTGGTATACTTGATTAAAGATAAAAGGTTATAGTCTCTCAGTTTCTCTCTTCCTTTAAGGAAAGACAACTCTATTAATACCAGGATGCCAACGACCTTTCCGCCTAACTTCTCAACCAGCTTACAGGTTGCTTGAAGAGTGCCACCAGTGGCTAAGAGGTCATCCACGATCAAAACTTTTTCTCCTTTTTTAACCGCGTCCTTATGAATTTCCAGAGAATCGGTTCCATATTCCAGGTCATATTTTTGTTCGATTCTGTCAGCCGGCAACTTCCCGAATTTGCGAACCGGCACAAAACCAACTCCTAAACGGTTGGCTAAAGCTCCTCCCAAGATAAAACCTCTTGATTCGACTGCTACCACCAGATCGATTTTTTTACCGTGACATTTTTTATACAATAAATCGACTGCTTTTTTAAATGCTTTTCCATCTTTAAGCAAAGTGGTGATGTCCCTGAAAACCACACCCTTCTTAGGATAATCTTTGACACTTCTGATCAGTTTTTTAAAATCCTGAGCCATCTTTTCTCCTTTAATGACCAATTCTTAGAATTTTATCTGGAAATCCGGGTAACTATTCTCAAATTCTTTCCATTCGATATTTACCCCGGTGACGTGAGCAGACCGGGGACCTATTTTCAAATCTTTAATGAAATCCAGTATCATGCCCTTATCCCCCTCTACTTCAATCTCAACGTCCTCATTATACAGATTTCTGACATACCCTTTGAGATTATATTCCCCTGCTTTTCTGTACACGAAATAGCGAAATCCAACTCCCTGAACTACTCCGGAGATAATTATATGAGCGGCAACTTTATCCGGGCTCATTTCTACTTGATTTGATCCAGGGCTAACTTAACTGCCTCTTTAGCATCTTTGGCTTTAATGATCCTCTCTGAGACATCCCAGGTGCCCAGGCTGATTACCGGTTTTTCTAACTTAAGGCAGAAGGCTAATTCTGACAGTGTCCCGTATTTTCCGGGCAAGGCTATTATGACGTCCGAGCTGCGAATTACTACTAGATTTCTGCCTTCTCCAAATCCGGTTACTACGGGGAAATCGATATAAGGGTTCGCATCACCCCTGTTTTCCCCGGGTATTATCCCTATGGTAATTCCTCCATTTTCCCTGGCACCTTTAGCCGCGCCCTCCATCACCCCACCTAATCCGCCGCAAACTAAAATCGCTCCTGCTTTGGCAGTGTATTTACCCACTTCCTCTGCGGTATTGCAGATTTTCTTTGAGCAAGTCCCTGCTCCAATCACCCCGACGAAAATCTTTTTACTTTCCTTCTTGGTCTCTTTTAACTTCATTCATCGGCTCCCTTTTACCCCCGGATTGTTATTTTCACCTGAAATTTTCCATCTTATCTTCGGGGCGATCCGATTTGAACGGACGACACCTTGGTCCCGAACCAAGTGCTCTACCAGGCTGAGCCACGCCCCGTTTTATCCAATTAACTCAAGTATCTTATATTTTTTTTTATGAAAGTCAATAGAAAAATCGCTTTTATTTGTGCACCTTAAAATGAAAGGTGCTTTTCAAGAAATGAGGGGCAGAATCCGCCACAGGCGGATTCCGTCCCTACAATAAAAACTTATCTTTACTTTATCTTTATCCTTTTAATCTCCCAGAGGGTTCCTTTTTTTGACGGGCAGTGAATCCGATAGATATTCGGATTGTCACTTTCCCAGGAGGGGACTTTAGCTGAGCATCTTTGTACAAAAGTCTCCAGGGCAATGGCGGCTACTCCACATAATCCCTCAGGTCTGCAATTGGGATGAACGTAGAGAAAAACTTCTCCTTCCTCATGCGGGCATTTGCCTATCTTCTTGATTAACCTGACCTGTACCTGTTCAAGTCCTCTAACTTTGGCAACCTCCATCCATTTTTCTCTGGAAAATGGCATAGATTCCTCTTCTTATTAATGAAAAAAAATTGTAGTTGCCCAATTTATTGGGCATTATTTGCTGCTCGATAAATCGAGCAACTACATTTTCTTGGCAAGATATGAATCGGTTTATCTTTTTACCAAGCCGCGTAGCTCGGCAGCAGAGGTCTAAAACCTCTGCTACGCGCTCCTTCCCTTGATTTGTCACGAAACTCTTCCTGCAAAATAAAAGGGTCGGTCCACTCAAGCAGACCGACCCTTGTTCAGTCGAGATTAATACCTGGGACCTCTTTTTCGGGAATCCCGGTCTCTTCCTCTGCCTCCCCCTCCACCGTATCCACCACCACCACCACCACCACCACCGAATCCACCACCGCTTCTCTTTGGTTTGGGACGGGCTTCGTCCACCTTGATATTGCGACCATCCAGCTCTTTTCCATCCAGGGCTTCTTTGGCGCTCTGGGCTGCTTCGCCGGATTCCATCTCCACAAACCCGAATCCTTTTCCTTCGATTATGGTGACGGAACTGACAGTTCCGTAGGCTGAAAAAGCCTCTCTGAGCTTCTCTTCACCGGTCTGGTAGCTCAGATTGCCTACGTACAACTTATTGTTACTCACTCTCTCCTCCTTTGGAGTTAAGTGTTTTTTTGAAAGGGTTTGTGCTTCAAGCGAGGTCCGAACAGATGAAAAGAGGGTTTTGCCCTTCTTAGAATCTATGCTGCCCCGATTTGTCGGGGCTGCCGGGTCAGCGCCAAGCCGCGCCCTAATGTTGACAAAAGATATCTACGTTATTCAAAGACAAAAGTCAAGTAAAATTTTTAATTTTAATTGGGGTAATCTGACTCCCCTATAATGGCTATAAAAGAGTTCTCCTCTCCTTTTAGGAGAGGAGTCAGAAGTGAGGTCATTGTTCCAAAGGATCGTAGCATCGGGCTTTATGCCCGACGAAGGGAACATTTGCAGAAACCTCTTGCATCACCCTCAAACAAGTTTGAGGGTGCCACCCTGTCATAGAAATTGTAGTTGCCCAATTTATTGGGCTAACCTGGCTCGATAAATCGAGCAACTACGATAATTATGTCCCTAAAATATCTTCCAGCCCTTCATCTCTACAATCGTCTTGTAATTAGTCCAGTCCAGGTGTAAAGGGGTGATGGAGACATATCCTTTCTCGATGGCTAAGAAATCTGAGTCTTTGCCTCCTTCAGACACTATTGCCTGTCCGGCTATCCAGAAATATTTTTTGCCACGGGGGTCGATCTTCTCCACCACCACATCTTTATAGACCCTTCTGCCCAGACGGGTGATTTTATATTTAGTCAGGCTCTTTCTAGATGGAGGGATATTGACATTTAAGAAAGTGTCTTTTGGCAGACCATTTTTTAAAACATAATTAGTCAATTTCCTGACGAACATAGCTGGATATTCATATTTATCAAATGAAGTATCTGTAACAGAAACTGCGATAGAAGGTATTCCCAGGATCGTCCCCTCAATTGCGGCGGCAACTGTTCCTGAATAGGTTACGTCATCTCCAAGATTTGGACCAGAGTTAATGCCTGAGATAAGGATATCCGGTTTTCTCTTGAGAAGCTTATGAAAAGCTACCATCACTGCATCCGTAGGTGTTCCATCGATGGAATAAGCCCTATCTTTGACCTTATTTACCCTCAAAGGCCGGGTTAAAGTCAGAGAATGGCTGGTGGCGCTTTGCTCTCTGTCCGGGGCTACTACCCAGACCTGAACGATTTTCGAGATCTCTTTTTCTAAAGCCTTGATGCCTTTGGCTTCGATACCGTCGTCGTTAGTTAATAGAGCTATCAAATTTCCTCCGGAAATAAGTTGTCAGTGGTCACAAAACAGTGGTCAGTGTTCAGTGGCCAGTGGTCAGAGCAAAACTGATCACTGTCCACTGTCTTTTCTTCACCAGAAAAGGGATTTCCACATTAATTTAATGAATCTTCCTGTATCCACAAGTGGATTTATGAAGCTTTTGCTTCCATGATAGATTGTGCTAATAGGCATAGGGGCGATTTTGAATCCTTTTCTTCCGGCTTTGATTAGAATTTCGGACTCAAGCTCATATTTCTTGGTGGACAACTTGAAAGACCTCAAGACTTCAGTTGAAATATACCTGTAACCGGATTGGCTGTCCCGAACTTTGGTATCTCCTAAAATAGAGACGATGATGGAGGTGACATTATTAGTTAGCCATCTGGAAAAAGGCATCGTCTTTAATCGAATATTCCTGGTGCCGATTAATATATTTGCGGGGCTAGTCCCGCTCTGCGGGACGCCTACGCGGACATGTTTTGCGGGGCTGGGAGCCCCGCCTACGAAATTGATAGACTCCTCGTAGGTCGGGCACCCTGTCCATCTGGATCCATTCTGGACCCGACCTGTATCTATGTCCGATTCTGCTTTTTTGATAAACTGCGGAATAAACTTAGGGTCATGCTGTAAATCTGCATCTAAGGTAATTACTCCGGAATATCCCTGTTCAAGAGCATACTCAAACCCGGTTTTCAAAGCCTCTCCCTTGCCTTTGTTTTTTTTATGTTGAAGGCAATTCGCTCCGCTCTCTCTGGCTAACTGGTAGGTTTTATCCGTGGAGCCGTCATCTATTACCAGAATATCTTTTCTTGCAATGAATGCCGAGATTTGGTCAATTAGAGAGGAAATGGTTTTCTCGGCATTAAAAGCTGGAATGAGGACTAAGATTTTTTTCATCAACTAAAAAAGAGCAGGTTAGCTGCTCAGAGTCCACCCAGGCATAATTTTATTTGACGTGTGCGACGAAAATCCCGTTGCGGAACGAACTCTTATAGACAAATTTGTCGTGACTGAAGCAATGATCCAGTTTACATTTTTGTTTCTGTTATACCCGGCCAACCGATTTCATTAATCTGTGATGTCAGTAGCAAAGATTACCGTCTGTGTATTTCTTGGTGTGTAGAGAACAGGCCACCAAAATGGACAACCGCGCCAGTTATCAGCTTCAGAACCGTTTTGCCGAAATAGCATCAGCAGTGGAATGTCAATCGCAGTCTCTCTTGCAAGCCTACCTTCAGTTGATGCCGTATCAGGTGCGTCGGAAAAACTGCCGTCAGCTTTAAACCTGTTAAGATTTCTATCGGTTCGTACAAGGCAGTGAATTTTGCCCTGTAGAGCTTGGTCAGACGAGTTTTTAGAAAGATAATCTAATGAGGCCTTGAAAGCTTCTGCATCCCAATGGAAATCTTCTTCAAAAATTAGTGTTTGATTTATCAAGTCAATGATTTTCTTTGCTTCTTCAACATCAAGAAGGAAGGGAGGTGAATCGGCGCCAGTGACATAGTGATCAGCGATTGCATCGTCTATTTGAGAAACAATCCTTGAAATATTAGTACGATATCCCGTTTGGAACCCGACAGGTAGGATCCGCCTATTAGGAAAAAGGGTCGTCGTTGTGGACAGCAATATCTTATTGGGTGAACACGGCACAATTCTGTTCTGGTTATCTAGACGGAGAAAGACAATCCCATTTCTTTGTGCGCCGCGAAGAAAAGCTTCTCGAAGTGCACAGTCGAATATGTGAATATTACGCATTGCTTGATGAATACCGATGGTAGTGTAGAATCTTGTAACTGTTAAGTCTTGAATCGGACGGAATCCGTACATTCTGGAATGTTGAAGGACGGTATCTTGCTGAAATTGGTTAGGACGCCTACCGTAATAGAATCCTATGAGGTTTCGAATAGTGATTCCTCGATCTAGAATCTGACCTCCAATAAAAATGTTTAGTGGAGTCCTGAGTCGTAGCTGGCCCTGTTCGTCAAGCAATTCATTTACATTTTTTTCTGAGTTTACGACGGTTATCATGAGAAAGTCTTGATTCAGCGCCGAAATAACTTCTGTGTTCACTTCAAGTAGGGGAGGAAGAAAATGATTCATTACACCGATAGAACGCGCTAACTCTTGATATGACTGCTCCACAAGTTGGTCGAAAAGGCTTCGATTCGAGGTTATTGCGTTGGCAAGCTGTTCGACAAGTTGCCTGACGATCTGCTCTTGCCATTTGTGCGATTGTCTTGCTGCCTCCGTGTGAACGATAAAGCTGAAGCGCTTGACTGGCATCCCGCTCTGCCGATCCTGAATTCTTCTAATGCAGGAACCTACAATGAAATTAACGATTGCGCTTCTCAGACTCCGAATTCTAGGACTCGTAAGAGCTTCTTCAATCCGAAAGGACCTACGGTCGGGTCGTCTGAGAATGCTTAGTTCCTCATTTGATACTTCGACATAAATGAAGGGGCCAGCTGAATTCTGTTCGCTGTTATCATCGAAGTAGAAATCGCCACCTATATAGCCTGGGTGAATTGGAACCAACACTGTGAAGGCAGGCCTTTTCGGTTCGTAAATCTGATTTGTTTCATCGTTGTCGGGTTGTAAATAAAGCGAATACGGGGTGGCAGTAACTTGGAGAAAATCCAGTTGCTCAATGTCTCTTCGTAACTCATCAATTTGGGAAGCAATCCTGTTAATCTCAATTTGCTCTTGCTTAGTGCGTTTAAACCCGACACTTGCAAAATCTGCTTCATCATCAATGATAAGTACCCTTCGTTGTGCAAGCTCTGCGTAAGTGGTGAAGAAAGCTCGACGTACTCTGGTGAGATTGTTCGTTTCTTTCTTTGCCACTATTATTATTTTTTGATTTAGTTCATATCGCGTAAGATTATTGGGTAGATTCATAATGTCGAATAGTTGCACGGAATCGTTTTCCATAAAAAGTTGGAATTGCCTTTCGAGACGCTCATAAGTCTGTTGAGCGAGAGCTTTTGTTCCTTTAGTGAGCACAAGAACTACATCGTAACCATTATCAAATGCTAGTGCTATGACACCCAGATAGGTATGTGTCTTGCCACTTTGGATTTTTCCCAGAAGCATTCCCGGTTTATTTGCAGAGGTATCGTTGTCAAGTAGATTTTGAACAACCTCTTTGATGCAGGCTTTCAATTCATCAGAGTAAGGGTTCTCTGGATTATTCAACAAAGTTGAATAGAATGGACCATCTATTACCATGTCACGATTCCTCTTTGTTGATGATTGCTGACGTGTAACTTGTTCATTGCTTAATAGTCAAAATACCCCTATGAAGAAGCTTCTATCTTTCACAAGAAAACTATGAAACTCATACTTTTATCGGGGCGATCCGATTTGAACGGA
>JAUYBY010000041.1 GCA_030692925.1 Candidatus Zixiibacteriota bacterium
TGGTGATGCCGGGTGACAACGTCAACATGTCAGGGGAGTTAATTGCGCCCATAGCTATGGAGAAGGAGTTAAGGTTTGCCATAAGGGAGGGGGGGAGGACAGTTGGTGCGGGAGTGGTCACGGAGATAATAGAATAAAAAAAGGCTTAAAGGTTCAAAAGCTCAACGGCAAAAAAGAAGGTAGGTCGGGCTGTCCCGACTTTAGCGGGACTGCCCGACAAAAAACTCAAGGTTTCAAAGGAGATGTAGCGTCCGGCCTTATCCGGACGAAGGAAGGCTCAAAAGCTCAAAAGTCGGAGAAATCAACAAAACAAGAAGAGAATTGTGCCGAGAGAGATAATCACATTAGCCTGTGGTGAGTGTAAACAGCGAAATTACACTGACACCAAGAATAAAAAGAAACATTCAGACAGGGTGGAATACAAAAAGTTCTGTCCATTCTGCCGTAAACATACTTTACATAAAGAGGTCAGGTAGCTTCGGACTTGTAAGATATAAATTTTCATTCAACAGGTCTGTAGCTCTAATGGCTAGAGCGCCGGTCTCCAAAACCGGATGATGGGGGTTCGAATCCCTCCAGACCTGTAAAAGGTAGATATCTTTGTTTTTTATTTAAAAAAATTATGCTTGAAAAGATAAAAAATTTCATAAAGGAAGTCAGACAGGAACTGAACAAAGTCACCTGGACATCAAGAGAGGAGTTAATAGGCTCAACCATAATCGTCATCCTGCTATCCTTGGTCCTGGCTCTCTTCATCGGAGGAGTGGATAAGGTCCTCTCAGTTTTCATCAGTTTCATCTTCAGATAAGTATGAGTAAGTCTGAGAAAAAATGGTACGTCGCTCACACCTATTCCGGCCATGAGCAAAAGGCTAAGAGGTACCTGGAGAACGAAGTCGTGAATCGAGGCTTACAGGACAAAGTGGGTAGGATTTTGGTTCCCACTGAGACAGTTCTGGAGATGAAACAGGGCAAGAGGACCAGCAGTGTGAGGAAATTTTTACCCAGTTACGTCTTAGTCGAGATGGAGCTAACCAGGGAAACCCAGCACCTGGTTACTTCTACACCTGGAATCACCAGTTTTGTGGGCACCGGAGGAAAGCCGGTCCCGCTTAAGGAACCTGAGGTTAAAAGGGTGCTGGGCCAGGTAGACAGAGGAAAAACCAGGGACTATGAGGAGATACCTTTTAAATCTGGTGATCCGGTAAAGGTAATTGATGGCCCATTTACCGATTTCTCGGGTTTTGTGAGCGAGGTTAATCTGGAGAGGAAAAAACTTAAAGTGATGGTAAGCATCTTCGGCCGTCCCACTCCAGTCGAACTTGATTTTCTACAGGTTCAGCCCGTATAACCAAACATTAAAGACTCAAGGAGAAAAATTGGCAAAGAAGGTTATTGCGACAGTTAAACTTCAGATCCCGGCGGGAAATGCTAATCCTGCGCCACCAGTCGGGCCAGCCTTGGGTCCGCATGGGGTCAATACGATGGAGTTTTGCAAGGCTTTTAATTCTAAAACTCAGAGTCAATCTGGACTGATTATTCCGGTCATAATTACAATCTATGCAGATAAAACCTTCACCTTCATAACCAAAACTCCACCGGCTTCGGTTCTGCTCAAAAAAGCAGCCAAGATTGAGAAAGGATCAGGTGAGCCTAACCGGGTAAAAGTGGGGAAAGTGACAAAAGCTCAGGTCAAGGAGATTGCAGAATTAAAGATGCCGGATTTAAATGCTGGCAACCTGGAAAGGGCTATGTCTATGGTGGAGGGAACCGCAAGAAATATGGGGATCGAGGTTACTGAATAAGTCTACTTTCTTAAGGCAGGTGGTATGAAAAGAGGAAAAAAGTATAGAAAAACTAAAGAAAGCCTGGATAGCACCAAGAGGTATGAATTAAAAGAAGGGATAAAGCTGGTGAAGAGTAACGCCTTTGCTAAGTTCGATGAAAGCGTAGAGCTGTCAGTCAGGTTGGGTGTTGATCCCAAGTATTCCGATCAAATGGTCCGGGGAAGCGTGCTTTTGCCCTACGGAATCGGAAAAAAGGTCAAAATCCTGGTTCTGACCAAAGGAGAGAAAGAAAAAGAAGCAAAAGAAGCCGGTGCAGATTTAGTAGGGGCTGAAGAATATATAGAGAAAATAAGTTCCGGCTGGGCAGACGTGGATGCAATCGTAGCCACGCCGGATATGATGGGAACCATCGGGAAATTAGGTAAGATCTTAGGGCCCAAAGGGCTTATGCCCAACCCTAAGTCCGGCACCGTTACCTTTGATGTTGCCAAAGCAGTTAAAGAGTTGAAAGCAGGGAAGGTTGAATTCAGAGTAGATAAAGCAGGCAATATCGGTGCAGTCATTGGTAAAGTCTCTTTTCCTGAAGAGCAGCTTTATGAAAATGCCAGAGTACTTTTTGATGCCATCTTAAGAGCCAAACCTGCTTCAGCCAAAGGGCAGTACCTGAAAACTGCCGCCATTTCCTCTACTATGGGAATAGGCGTAAAACTGGATACTCAGACGATCATCTCTTTATTTAAATAAAAGCTTAAAGGAAAGAAGATGCCCAAAGAAGATAAAACCAAAGTAGTTGACGAACTCAAGGATAAGTTCAGCCGAAGCAAAAGTTTCTTTTTAACCGATTTCACCGGTTTAAACGTGGAAGAGATCACCGGCTTAAGAAAAGATTTCAGGGCTAAAAAAATTGAGTATCGGGTGGCAAAAAACACCTTGATTAAACTGGTGGCTAAGGATTTGTCCTTGGATCAGATGGTTGAGCATCTGGAGGGCCCAACCGGCATAGCTTTCGGTTATGACGACCCTGTCACTCCGGCCAAGGTTCTGTATGAAGTCAACAAGAAATTGAGCAAGCCCAGGATAAAGATCTTCTGGGTAGAGGGGAAGTTTTTCAAAGGGGATGAAATAGAGAAATTGGCCAAACTACCTTCCAGGGAAATATTATACGCCCAGATAATAGCCAGTCTGGATAGCGGAATGAGAAACCTGATTGGCACCCTTGAAGCGATTCTTCGAGAGTTCGTGGGTACAGTAGACGCTTTAGCCAAAGCGAAAAAAGATAAATAAAAAGAAAGGCAGCTAAAATGAGCGAAGAGGAAAAAAGTTCAGTTAAAAAAACTTCAACCAAAAAAGAAGAAAAAGAAAAAATAGAGGAGGTTAAGGTGGAGAAAGACAGCGTAGAGAAAATCGTGGGTCTGGTCGAGAAAATGACCGTGCTGGAATTATCCGAGCTTTCAAAAGCCCTGCAGGAGAAGTTCGGCGTAACTCCAGCCGTAGCCATGGCTCAAGCCGGTCCAGCAGCAGGTGCAGGGGCAGCTCCAGCCGGTGCTGCAGTTGAAGAGAAAACCGAGTTTGCAGTGATCCTAGTCTCTGCCGGGGAAAAGAAGATTCAGGTAATCAAGGTTGTCAGGGAATTAACCGCTCTGGGATTAAAAGAAGCTAAGGATTTAGTGGACGGAGCTCCCAAACCGATCAGGGAAGGGATTCCCAAAGAGGAAGCCGAATCGATCAGGACCAAGCTGGTGGAAGCAGGGGCGACCGTAGAAATTAAGTAAAGAACGGTCATAACGGGGTTCTGCGGGAAAGTCCCGCGGCCTTTAACCTTTTGCCGTAGCAAGGAGCGTGATTCCATTGGCGAAGGTAAGAGAAATTGAAAGAAAGTCTTACTCAAAGCTCAGAGAGATACTGGAGGTCCCTAATCTTCTGCAGGTACAGAAGGAATCGTTTGGGGAATTCCTTCAAGCTGAGATTGAACCTGAGAAAAGAAAAAATGTAGGACTCCAGGCAGTATTTAACGAGACCTTTCCTATAACGGATGTCCACGAGAATTATTCTCTGGAGTTCGTGAAATATATCCTGGGCACTCCGAGATACAGCATAAAAGAATGCCAGGAAAGGAATATGACCTATGCCGCCCCCTTGAAAGCCACATTGCGTCTGGTCATCCGGGAACCAGGGGGAAAGGATAAAAAGGTCAGGGATATAATCGAGCAGGATGTTTATTTAGGTGAGCTACCTGTGCTGACAGCAACTGGCACCTTTGTGATCAACGGGGCTGAAAGGGTGGTAGTCAGCCAGCTTCACCGTTCCCCAGGGGTCTTCTTTGATGAGGAGACAAACCCGAGCGGAAAAAGACTTTTTTCTGCCAGGATCATTCCGTACCGTGGTTCCTGGGTAGAGTTTAATATCGATGCCAACGATATAATGTACGTTTACATCGATACCCGCAGAAGGTTGCCGGTGACTACCCTGTTGCGGGCACTGGGGTATTCCACTGATCTTGAGATCATCAAACTTTTTTATGAGGTGGAAACGGTTGAAATCCCCGGAGTTCGGAAGGACAAGCTGGTAGGCAAGTTCTCCGCAGAAAACGTGACGGAAAAAGAAAAGGGGGTAACCCTCCTGCGGGGCGGAGAGACTATAACTGAAGAGCATCTGGAGAAAATAAGAGAGCACAAGATCCCCAGGATTAAAATCCTGGAGACTGACTTAAGCAAAGATACCGGAGTGATCTTAAATACCCTGCATAAAGACCAGACTCTTTCCCAGGAAGAAGCCCTTTTTAAGATCTATTCTGTTTTGCGGCCTGGTGGAGAACCACCCAGCGTGGAAATGGCTCAGCTACTTTTAGATAGGCTTTTCTTTAATTCCAAAAGATATGATCTGGGTGAAGTAGGAAGATACAAGCTGGATCAAAGACTCTCCTTAGATATTCCTCTGGAACAAACCACTCTGGATAAAAAGGATTTTATAGCAATTATTAAATACCTCATAAAGTTAAGCAACGGAGAAGGGGAAGTAGACGATATAGACCATCTGGGTAATAGAAGAGCTCGATCAGTCGGAGAACTCCTCTCCAATCAGTTTTTAATCGGCCTTACCCGAATGGCTCGCACGATTCGGGAGAGAATGAGTCTGAAGGATGCAGAATCTATTACCCCCCATGATCTGGTCAATGCCCGGACCGTATCCTCGGTGGTCGAAAGTTTCTTCGGCTCCAGTCAGCTCTCCCAGTTTATGGACCAGACTAACCCACTGGCTGAGCTAACCCATAAAAGAAGGCTTTCCGCCCTGGGTCCCGGAGGTCTGACCAGGGAAAGGGCTGGATTTGAGGTGCGAGACGTACATCATACCCATTATGGAAGGATGTGCCCAATAGAGACCCCAGAAGGTCCCAACATAGGACTAATCGCCTCCCTTTCCGTTTATGCCCGCATTAATAAATACGGTTTTCTGGACACTCCTTATCGAAAAGTCAAAAATGGAAAAGTGACCGAGGAGATCGAATATCTTACTGCTGATCAGGAAGATAAATATTTTATAACCCAGGCAAATGAGCCTCTTAAAAAAGATGGCAGGTTTGTCAATCTTTCAGTTAAAGCTCGTTCCCGTGCAGATTATCCCGTTATCCAGCCGGAAAAGATCGACTATATGGATGTCTCGCCTAAGCAGCTGGTGAGCGTGGCAGCAGCGTTAATCCCTTTCTTAGAGCACGATGATGCCAATCGTGCACTTATGGGGTCTAATATGCAAAGACAAGCTGTTCCTCTGCTTATCCCCGAAGCCCCTATCGTCGGGACCGGGATGGAGAAGAAAGCGGCTCTGGATTCAGGTGCAACTATCATTGCCAGAAGGAGTGGAGTGGTGGATAGTGTCTCCTCAGACCTGATAGTTATCCGCCCAACAGATAAACACAAAGAGGAAGCGGAGTTTCTGGAAATGGATGAATATCAGCTACTCAAGTTCAAAAGGTCTAACCAGGATACCTGTATCAACCAGCGGCCCCTGGTTAAGCCTGGTGATAAAGTAGAAACCGGAGACTGTATTGCTGACGGGTTTTCCACTGATAGAGGAGAGCTGGCCTTGGGAGCTAATGTTCTGGTTGCTTTTATGCCCTGGAGAGGATATAATTTCGAAGATGCCATAATTGTCAGCGAAAGGCTGGTCTCTCATGACACCTTTACTTCTATCCATATAGAGGAATTTGAACTTCAGGCAAGAGATACCAAGAGGGGAGCAGAAGAATTGACCCGGGAGCTACCTAATGTCTCAGAGGAAGCTGTGATGAATCTTGACGAAAGGGGGATTGTCAGGGTCGGAGCTGAGGTAGAGGCTGGAGATATACTGGTCGGTAAGGTAACCCCCAAAGGCGAGACCGAGCTTTCTCCTGAAGAAAGATTGCTAAGAGCCATTTTCGGAGAAAAAGCCGGAGATGTGAGAGATGCTTCATTAAAAGCACCTCCCGGGATGAAGGGAATAGTCATAGATTCCAAAGTCTTTTCCCGAAAAGAGAGGACCGATGAATCCAAAAAACAGGAGAAAAACGAGGTTTCCAAGCTCAAGAGGACCTACCAGAAGCAGATGGAAAATTTGAAACAGATACGGGATCAGAAACTAAAAGAGCTTTTGAAAGATGAAACTGCCAAGACAGTTCGTAAAATCTCCGATGGTTCGATTATATTCCGTGCGGGCTTTAAGTTCAAGGAAGATTCTTTCGACAAAATTGATTTTGACGATCTTTCAGCCGAAGAGGGATTTATCCAGGATCAAAAGGTCAACAAGCGTATTGAACAGCTATTGTCTAAATACAATCAACTGCTTCAGGAGAAAAGAACTCAACTGGAGATTGAACTGGAAAAAATTTCCAGGGGTGTTGAGTTACCGCCTGGGGTAGTTCAGTTAGTCAAGGTGAATGTAGCTACTAAAAGGAAAATGTCCGTGGGAGATAAGATCGCGGGAAGACACGGGAATAAAGGGGTTGTCGCAAGGGTAGTTCCAATGGAAAATATGCCTTACCTTCCAGATGGAACTCCAGTGGATCTGATATTGAATCCTTTGGGAGTTCCCTCCAGGATGAACGTAGGGCAGATCCTGGAAACCCATCTTGGATGGGCGGTAAAGAAAATGGGTCTTTATGTATCCAGCCCGGTTTTCGACGGAGCAACCCTGGAAGAAATTAAGGAGGCTTTAAAACAAGCCGGGCTTCCCGAATCGGGTAAATCTATCCTCTACGACGGGATGAAGGGTGAACCTTTTGATAAACCGATTACCGTGGGATATATTTATATGATGAAGCTTTCTCATCTGGTAGATCATAAAATCCATGCCCGTTCTATCGGGCCCTATTCGCTGGTTACCCAGCAGCCTTTAGGTGGTAAGGCGCAGTTCGGCGGACAGAGGTTTGGAGAGATGGAAGTCTGGGCTTTGGAGGCTTATGGAGCTGCTTATACCTTGCAGGAGATGCTCACGGTGAAATCAGATGACGTGTCAGGAAGATCCAGGATCTATGAAGCCATTGTCAAGGGTGAAAATCAGCCGGAGCCAGGGATTCCCGAATCGTTCAACGTGTTAGTCAAAGAGTTGCAGAGCTTGGGCCTGGACGTAGATCTGATTGAAGGGTAAGATTGTTTAGAAGTATGCGTTCTGAGATTAGATGAAAGTGTAGATCTGACTTTTAGCCTGAAACTGTCCTAAGTTTCCCCTACGGGGAAAGGAGGTTTTACATGGCAGAGATGCAAAATAAGAATTTGAAAAAACCCTCTGATTTCTATGCCATAAAAATACAGTTAGCTTCTCCGGAGACTATCAGGTCCTGGTCGTATGGAGAAGTGACTAAACCAGAAACCATAAATTACCGGTCTTTTAAACCGGAAAGAGACGGTCTTTTCTGCGAGAGGATTTTTGGTCCGGTCAAAGACTGGGAGTGCAACTGTGGCAAGTATAAGAGGATAAGATTTAAAGGAATAACCTGTGATAGATGCGGAGTTGAGGTTACCCAGTCCAGAGTTAGAAGAGAAAGGATGGGGAATATTGAATTAGCCGTCCCGGTAACTCATATCTGGTTTTTCAAGTCGATACC
>JAUYBY010000061.1 GCA_030692925.1 Candidatus Zixiibacteriota bacterium
TGGCGAGATCTTCGACTTAAGAAAAGAAGGGGGAAGTCCCTCTCTTTTTAAGAGAGGATTGTCCCGCCACAGGCGGGGGTGAGTTCGCAACCTGAAATCGTCTCACTTACCTACAGGAACAGACAGGAATGTCTGCTTTACCATTCTCAAAAGTGTAGGTCAAGACAAGAGACTGTAGTTGCCTGATTTATCAGGCAAGGGTCAGGCGTAACATAAAAAAAAGCTCGATGAATCGAGCAACTACAGCAGCCCTTTTTCGCTTATTTTCTTCTTCAGATTCTTCACATGGGTGCCTGCCCAAAAGAGCTTATCGCATTTAGAACAATAAAAGAATTTCTCCTGGGTCTTGAAGACAAAAGGCGGGACTTTATTCTCCACGTCTTTCTTAGGAGCAGGAACTAACACGGTATTGCAGACTATACAGCGGGTGAAATGATTTTTTTCATCTGGCTTCAGGTTGAATTTTTTCAAGACCTCTTTCAACTGCTCCAGGGGCTGGTTCAAAGAGAGGAGGAAAAGATTCTTCTCTGCGGATTTGAACCGTTTAAGCTGCTGGTCCCGGCTCAGGATTATCCTTTCTTCCTTTAAAGCCGTTGAAACTAACTCGGTGTCCTCTATCTCCTGGCTGAAAAGGGTGTCATACCCGAGGGTCCTAAGCCATTTGGCTAACTTCCCTAAATTGTCATCACAGATGAATTTCATAAAAGGTCCTTCTAAAAACTGATTTAAAGAATATCTGTTGAACTTATTCTAAGTAATCCAGAAAGGGTTTGTCAAGGGTTTTAAATAAAAAAATTCAGGTAGGTCAGACATTCCTGTGGCTACGTGGCTACGGGCATACGCCACAGGCTTTGCTCTCTGACCTTGAGGAACAGGCAGGAATGCCTGTTCTACCATTATAAAACGTTAAAGGGCAGGCACGCGGTTCGACGATTCGACAAGCTCATCGTGCTGAGCCTTGCCGAAGCACAGGCTCACCGTCCTGACTGTTCGGCCTTGCTCACAGTCCCCTGAGCGAAGTCGAAGGGAGCAAGGTCGAAGGACAGGTCTGCCCCTACATTTCGACATTTCCTTGCATAAAGCTTGCTTAAAAATTATATTAGTTCCCACGGGAGAAGGAGAGAAGTTGAAACACGCAAACCAGTTCAGAAGAGTAGCAATTCAGGCGGCTCTTAAAGGTGGGGAGATCGTTCAGAGGTGCAGAGGCAGGGTTAAAAGAGTTGTGTATAAAGGGGTGGTGAATCTGGTTACAGAGGCGGACCGGCTTTCTGAGGATGCCATCATTAAAATCATCCGAAAAGATTTTCCTGAACATAATATTCTGACTGAGGAAAGCAAAGGATATGAAAAGGGTTCAGATTATAAATGGATAATCGACCCTCTGGATGGGACGACCAATTATGCGCATGGGTTTCCCGTATATTGTATCTCGATTGCTCTGGAAAAAAGAGGGGAGATTATTCTGGGTGTGGTTTATAATCCGGTTTTGGGCGAGCTGTTTGTATCTGAGAAGAATAAAGGTGCCTTTTTGAATGGAAGGAGAATCCAGGTCTCAACCCAAAAAGAGCTTTCCAGAAGTCTTTTAGCAACCGGCTTTCCATACGACATAAGGGAAACCCAGGTCAACAACTTGGATCATTTTAAAAATTTCGCTCTCAGGGCTCAAGCGATAAGAAGGGCTGGGGCTGCGGCTCTGGACTTGTGTTATCTGGCAAAAGGAATTTTTGACGGGTTCTGGGAGCTGAAGCTCTCACCTTGGGATACTGCGGCAGGGAGTTTGATGGTCAAAGAGGCAGGCGGAAAAGTTACAGATTTCATGGGCAAGAAATTCAATATTTACCAAAAGAATATCTTAGCCACAAATGGTAAGATCCATACCCAGATGATAACTGTTTTGAAGATGGGAAAGAAAGTTTAAACATGGATCAGAGATATATAAGAAATTTCTCCATTATCGCCCATATCGACCACGGCAAATCAACCCTGGCTGACAGGTTCTTAGAGTTTACCCATACTTTACCTCCAAGGGAAATGAGAGAGCAGGTTCTGGACAATATGGATTTAGAAAGGGAAAGAGGGATAACCATTAAGGCGCATGCTATCAGGATGGACTATAAGAACGAGGAAGGAAACGAGTATATCCTGAACCTGATCGACACACCCGGACATGTCGATTTTACCTACGAGGTGTCCAGGTCTTTAGCTGCATGTGAAGGTGCCCTTTTGGTGGTGGATGCCTCTCAGGGGGTTGAGGCACAAACTATCTCTAACCTTTTTTTGGCTCTGGAGAACAACCTGGCTATTATACCTATAATTAACAAAATTGACCTGCCAGGTGCGCAGATAGATTTGGTCAAAAATCAATTAAAAGAGCTTTTAGGAGTAGAGGAGCAGGAGATCATCTTAGCTTCAGCTAAACAGGGGATCGGGATAGAAAAGATTTTGGAGAGGATAATCCAGAAGATTCCGCCTCCTTCAGGAGCGGATACAAATCCATTAAAAGGACTGATCTTCGACTCAGTTTTCGACCAGTACCGGGGCGCTATTCCCTATATCAAGATAAAGGATGGCTCCTTAAAAAAAGGTGACCGGATAAAATTCTTTTCGAACCAGAAAGAGTACGATGTAGATGAGGTAGGGTATCTCAGGTTGAAACTTGTGCCCACTGAAAGCCTCTCGGTAGGAGAAGTAGGCTATGTAATTGCTAATGTCAAAAATGTCACAGACACCAAAGTAGGGGATACCATAACTTCGGCTAATAATCCGGCAACTGAGCCGCTTCCCGGTTTTAAGGATATAAAATCGATGGTCTTCTCCGGGTTCTATCCGGCAGATTCTGAGAACTATGCGGAGTTAAGAGATGCAATGGATAAACTGAAGATGAATGATGCTTCCTTAACCTTTGAGCCGGAAAGCTCTAATGCTTTAGGATTCGGATTCAGGTGCGGTTTTTTAGGGCTTCTTCACCTGGAGATCGTTCAGGAAAGGCTAAGAAGAGAATATGGCCAGCCTATAATTGCCACAGTTCCCAATGTGGAATATCGGGTGACTTTGAAAGATGGTAAGATCGTCTATATCGAAAATCCAGCCCTTTTGCCGCCAACGGATAAAGTCGAGAAAATCGAGGAGCCGTTCGTTTTAGTTCAGATAATCTCTCCTTCAGAATATATAGGGAACATTATGAAGTTGGTTATGGAAAGAAGAGGAGTTTACAAGACCACAGAATATGTGGACAAGACCAGAGTATCCCTGCACTTCGACTTACCCCTTTCAGAGATAATCTTCGATTTCTACGATAAGCTGAAATCTATTACTCGCGGATATGCCTCCCTGGATTACGAGCTGGAAGATTTCAGGGAATCAGACCTGGTGAAGTTAAGCATATTGATCAACGGAGATCCGGTGGATGCTTTGTCTGCCATTGTACACAGGGGAAAAGCCTATTTCTGGGGAAGAAACCTGTGCCAGAAATTGAGAGAGCTGATACCCAGACAGCTTTTCGAAGTGGCAATCCAGGCAGCAATAGGCTCCAAAGTGATCTCCAGAGAAACAGTCAGCCCGTTAAGAAAAAATGTGACTGCCAAATGCTATGGCGGAGACATAACCAGAAAAAGGAAGCTCCTTGAAAGACAAAAAGAGGGTAAAAAGCGGATGAAACAGATAGGCTCTGTTGAAATCCCCCAGGAAGCTTTCTTGGCTATTCTGCAGGTGGAAAGATAAACCGTCTAGTCCCCTAATATTCAAACAAATTGTAGTTGCCCAATTTATTGGGCCGAACTTCAGCTCGATAAATCGAGCAACTACATCTCCCCCCTTCTCCACTCAGGGCGGGGTTCTTGGCTCGATAAATCGAGCGACTACATTTCTACCCCCTTATCCACTCAGGGCGGAGTTAAACTCCGCCCCTACGAATGCCGTTACCCTTAAACTTTTGCGTTCATTTACCGATAAACTAATTGGTGAAATGTAAGTATTTTCTGCAAGGATAAGATACCATGATGAAAAGAAAAGAGCAGAAACCTTCAATTATAGGTTTTATAGAAGTATTGTTCCTGGCTTTTTTGATCGCTTTCCTTTTGAGAACTTTTGTAGTCCAGGCATACAAGCTTCCTTCTTCCTCCATGGAGGATTCCTTACTTTCCGGGGATTTCGTTCTGGTTTATAAGCTTCATTATCGTTTTAATGAGCCTGTGCCCGGTGAGGTCATAGTTTTCAAGTATCCTCTTAATCCCAGCAAAGATATGGTGAAAAGGGTAGTTGCTTTAGAAGGACAAACAGTGGAGATCAGGAATAAAATAGTTTATGTGGACGGGAAAATGATTCCAGACCCTGTCTCTGCAAAACATTCAGACTCTCGTATCCTGCCTGAAGATTATTCGACCAGGGATAATTTAGGACCGGTTCAGGTCCTTGCAGGTCATCTTTTCGTCTTGGGAGATAACCGGGATAATAGCCAGGATTCAAGGGAATGGGGGTTCCTGGACCGGAGTTTCATCAAAGGCAAAGCGATGATCGTGTACTGGTCCTGGACAGAAGACCCGCACGCGCCCAAGTTCAGAAGCCCATACATCACCCCTCTTCTGGAGATAATCTTTTACAATTTAGGACATCTCGGTGACAGACTGCGTCTGGGCAGGATAGGGACAATAGTGAAATAGCAAACAGTAGACAGCAGACAGCATACAGGTAGGGCGAGGTTTCCTCGCCCTTTTATTTTCTTAGTTGACAATCAAATAATTTCTCAATTTATTAAAGGCAAAGTTAAGGCTCTATCAGTAAAAAAGGTATGTCAGGTAAAATAATTTCTTAGTCTGAACTCATCCTGTATCCCTCTCTTGAGAAGAGAGGGACTTTTTCCCCTTCTCTTGTTAAGAGAAGGGGTAAGGGGATGAGTTCGAAATCGCAGACTGAAATCTGTACCTACCAAAAATCCACTCAATTAAATTCCCTTGGTTTCTCTCCATCTTTTTCGTAATATAAAATCATGGCTCTTGGCATATATATCCACATACCTTTTTGCCTTTCCAAATGCCCTTATTGTGATTTCAACTCGATAGTTTTAGATTCTGGTTTAGCAGAAGAATATGTCAAATCCCTTTTAAAAGAGATTCAAACCTTTTCTGAAAGTCAGGCTGTAAGTATGGTTGCCAAAACCATCTACTTTGGAGGGGGTACTCCTTCGATTCTAAAAGCTTCTCAACTTAGCGAAATCTTAGAAACGGTTTTCAGCTCCTTTGAGGTTAAATCTGATGCGGAGATAAGCTTAGAGGCAAATCCGGGAACTCTGGCAAAGGAGAAAGTAAAAAAGCTCAGAAAATCAGGTTTCAATCGGGTGAGCTTAGGGGTTCAGTCTTTTGGGGATAAGGAGTTAAAAATCTTAGGAAGGGCTCACAATAGCAAACAGGTAATCAAATCATATAAAATACTCAGAAAGTATTTTAATAATCTAAGCTTGGATTTAATCTTTGGGATACCAGGACAAAGTCTAAAGACCTGGAGTGAAAATTTAAATATGGCTTTAAAGCTCAGACCAGAGCATCTATCAGTTTATAGTCTTACCATCGAGGAGGGCACGCCCTTCTATTATTTATGGAAGCAAGGGAAATTGGGTCTACCTGATGAGGAAGGGGTAAGAAAAATGTACCTTGAGGGTATAAACTTGCTTAAAGCTCAGGGGTACAGACAATATGAGCTTTCCAATTTTGCCTGCAAAGGTTTTGAATGTCAGCATAACTTAAGATACTGGCAGGGGAAGGAATATATAGGATTTGGCGCAGGCGCTCATTCTTATTTCCAGGGGGTAAGATGGGGGAATATAAGAGGCATTAAAGAGTACGTAGAGCTGTCTGAGAAAAATTCTTTGCTTATTGATTTTAGAGAAAGGCTCACCCAGAGTCAAAAAATAAACGAGTTTATCCTTTTGGGCCTGAGAATGACTGAGGGGATAGACTTAAAAAAACTGAAGGAGGATTTGAATTTTGATCTGGAAAAGTTCAAAAAAGAGGAGGTCGGAGAGTTAATAAAGAAAAAATTTCTTAAAAAGGAAAAAGAAAGGCTAAGACTTAGCCGGAAAGGGATTTTAGTATCAGATTCGATAATTCAGAAGCTGGTCCCTTGAGTTTACAGGCATAAAAAAAGCCCCCATACGGGGGCTTTTTGTTTTCAGAATTTAAGAAAACTTAAGGTGCGGTGAAATGGTCAGAATGGAATTTTAGCACCTCTCTTAAGCGGTCATAAATGAAGCTATTCTCTAAAGCCGGGTACCCAGGATAACCGGAGTAGATTTGCAAAGTGGTATTATTTTTGATCACTGCAGGCAGGAAGTTATAGAATGTCAAAGCCTGATTCTTAAAGCCGAACTCACCCGGATCACCGCAATCAATATAGATTTTCAGGTATTTTAAACTGGTATCAGAAGAAGAAATGTTTAAGATCCTGGTCTTCAGGTCAGCTTCCAGCCATTTGTTCCAGATAGAGGAAACAGTATTACCCAAGGAGTCAAAAGGAAGGTCCACTCCTTTGCCTGAGGGGGTGAGCTTAAAGAAAGTGGTGTAATTAGTACTGGAAGGGTTGTGAGGTGAAAAAGCAACCGCCATGGCAAAGAAAAGAGAACTGAGTGAATCTAAGTTATTTAGATCAATCTGGTGGTAACGTTCAGGAAAACTATCTATTTTATTCCTATGCAAAAATGCGGGCACAAGGTTTAAAAGAGAGTCAAAATCAAGAGGAGCAGACATCACACTCACCGAGCCAAAAGTGAGGGGGTAGTCTGTGGCAATCCTCAAGGCTCCATATCCTCCATTCCCATGCCCGGAGATACCGAAGTTTTGCTGAAATAGGACACTGTCTGAAATGGTGGTTACTGTATCTATCCAAGTTACGGTGATAGTATCATAGCGTGTGATGGTTTGATAACGTATGAGTATGGAATCGCCGGTTGCGCAAGGCGGGTGCCTGGTGGTATCTTGGTAGCAAACAGTGTCCCTAACGATTTGCGGGTGGGTAATATTTACATAGATCGACTCTTTTTCGTTGACTTTCACATTTACCCCTGGTATACCAGTGCCGAAATTATACAGGGTCTTGTGCATTAATTCCCTGGTGATATAATCTTCATATTTGCCAGCGAAAATAGAAGAGTCTGCATAGACCGAGTTGGTGAAGAAGCTGCCTCCGAATCTGCCAGAGCCATCTGGCATCACTATCATCATCGGCTGGATCTCCCCTGAGGAGATCATCTGGTCAGCTATGGTTTTGATCCTGTAATAATGGTCATAGCTCGATCCGTTTTCCTTAAAGCCGTGTAAAAGAATAAGAACAGGATACTTATAGTTCTTTGATACGCCCTCTTGATAGCCCGGGGGAAGGTAAACCAACAGGGTTCTTCCAAACGGATCGCCCAGGACGTTATTTATCAGGGTGAAGGCTGTGTCAATTGAGATCTCGAAAATCCCGCCCTGATCAACAGTCATTTGCAGAGGGTTTTTCCTCCGGGCGCAGCCTGAAAATATCAGGTAAAAAAGGAGAACTAAAAAAATCGGCAGAACTATTTTTCTTTTCATAAACTCTCCTCTTTAGAATTTATAAGTGAAAGTGAAATATGAAGTATGGGTTGAATTCTCGTATCTTCCCGGGAGATTAGTTAGAGACTCTGGTTTTACACCTGCTGTAGGTTTTAGGAACTTCTCTTTGTAACCTGAGAACTCATAAGAATAACCTAACTCAAAAGATTCACCTTTATAACCTACTCCCAGAGTATACCCATTTTTCTCTCCTGAATTGAAGAATAGAGGTGTGAGGGTCTTATCCGGGGTAGGGGTGGGATCAAGAAAATATCCAGCTCTAAGGGCTAAGCTTTTGTGGGGCATATACTGCAATCCTAAACTGAACCTGGTCGCATCTTTCCATTCAAAGGGAACAGTATATTCTGTTATCTCTTTACCGGTTAAAGGGTCTTTCCCTTTTTCCTCAAATTTCAGCTCTTTTAAGCTGGACCAGGTAGTTAAGTTGACATCCACTGTCACGGTAAGATTGGAATAAGGCATAATCGCAACCCCGACTCCGAGATCTGCAGGTAATTTTAATTTGGTCTCAGAGTCAAAAGATGAGCTCAGAGTATAGCCTCTCAAATGACTTGCAGCAACCGGGTCGATCGGCTCAATTTGACTGGCTGTAAGAGAATCATTGGGCAGATATACGGTGAGGGTTCTGGTGCCAGACAGTTTTAAGGTCATCGGGCTTCTAACAGAAACCCCTATCTGAAACTTGGGAGAAGCCTTGTATAATAAACCGATATTGGCTCCCACCCCCCAGCCATCCCCTTCGAAATTGTTGTCAACCGGGAAATTTTCAATAGCTCTATAATTATAGGGATAAGGGAAATCACTCGGAACTAAATCTACTTTTCTTAAAGTTAAATCGCCTTTCTGGATGCTTATCCCTGCGCCGAGAGAAAGCTTCCCTTCCATAAACTGTCTGGCTACACTGGGATGAAAGTCCAGAACTGTGAGATCCCCTTTGTGGTCTATGCCCGGGTAGGGAATATTATTGTTATAACCGGGCAGGGGATCAAACAAATCCCATTCAAAACTGCTGCGGTACGGGATGAAAAAAGCCAGCCCGGTTATGAATCCATTCAACTCCGGGAATTTCAAAAATCCGCTAAAGCTGGGCAGGGAAAAAGTTTTGTCCTCCGGGTACCGTTTGATGTCATTTCTGTAACCGACTTCATATCTATCCTTTTCAACTTGAAAAAAAGTCACATCAGGAGTGAACTTAGGCCTGGGGTTCAATACCATAAAGGAGAAATTAACCTCGGATTTTGTCTGAAAGGCAAGTCCAGCCGGATTCCAGTAGGACGCACTCCAGTCATCTGCCAGCCCCCGGAAAGCTCCTCCTAAACCAAGTGCTTTGGTTCCCACGCCTGAGGGAGTTAGTCCAGAAGAATGACTATTTAAAGGGTAAATCAGGAGAAAAACCAGAAAGAAAAAGATAACCACATTTCTAAATCTCATATCTGCTCCTTGAATTTAAGGGTTCGAAAAAAACAGGACACAAAGTTAGAGCTTACACCTCCTTTAGATCAGACCTTGAAGAAATTATTTTCGTTTTCTCAACCTCATTAAAACTTTAGAGCTTTGAAATTACTATATTAGTTTTTCTTTGTCAACTATTTTTTATAAATTTATTAGCAAATTTTGAATGCCATTCGCAATTGACTGCGTTAAATCTCCACGGTCAAAGCAGAAGGTAGAAAGTTCTCTTAACTCCTTAAACCAGAGGACATTATCATCGAAAAGAAACTCAAAAATTGAACTTGAAAATGGGCTGATTAGTTTTTCCCAGGAAAATAGCCTACGTGTAAGCTTTTGTAGATTATATTACTACAAAATATGGCTGGTGAAAACTCCGTCGTCAAAGTCCTGGCCCAAGTGGAGGTCGATTTTCTTAATTTCTTCCTGATATCAATTCACTAGGCATAACTCACGCGTCATTTCTTGCTAAAAAGTCTTATCCTTTATATATTATGAAGAGTTAATCCGTAATAAAGAGTGAAAATGCCACAGGATATAATAAAAATTAAGGGTGCCCGGGAGCATAATTTAAAGAACATCGATTTAGAGATTCCCAGGAATAAACTGGTAGTCATCACCGGGATCTCCGGCTCGGGGAAATCCTCCTTAGCCTTTGATACCATCTATGCGGAAGGGCAGAGGAGATATGTGGAGTCGCTTTCCGCTTATGCCCGGCAGTTCCTGGGTATGATGGAAAAGCCGGATGTGGACTTCATAGAAGGACTTTCTCCAGCTATCTCTATTGAACAAAGGAGCGCCTCCAAGAACCCCCGCTCCACAGTTGGCACCATTACCGAGATCTATGACTATCTGAGGCTCCTTTATGCCAGGGTAGGCATCCCCTTTTGTTACAAGTGCGGGAGACAAATCACACAGCAGGCTGCAGAGCAAATAGTAGATGCGGTTTTAGCTTTGCCCAAGAACAGCAAAGTCTCGGTTTTAGCCCCTCTGGTCAGGGGAAGGAAAGGTGAATACAAAGACCTATTTCAGGAAGTCAAGAAGGAGGGGTTTGTCAGGATCAGAGTAGATGGAAAAATATTTGAGATAGAAGAAGAGCCGGTACTTAACAAAAATAAGAAACATAACATCGAGGTAGTAGTAGACAGACTTATAGTGGGTGATAAGATAAAGAAAAGGCTGGCAGATTCCATAGAAACTGCTTTAAAATTAGGCTCCGGTATAATTCTGATAGATGTAAATAACAAAGTCGATAAAAGCGTTGCGACCCGTAGGGAAGATTTGGTTTTCTCAGAACATTATGCCTGCCCACATTGCAATATCAGCTATGAAGAGCTAACTCCCCGGATGTTCTCCTTCAATTCTCCTTTTGGAGCCTGTCCTTCCTGTTCAGGACTTGGCACCAAGATGGAAGTTGACCCGGACCTCGTGGTTCCTAATCCAAAACTCTCCATTGCTCAGGGAGCAATCCTTCCCTGGGGAATACCTTTTGGAAGCTACTACATGCATAGGCTGAGAGGTCTTTCTAATCATTATAAATTTAACTTATATACCCCTTTTGAAAAACTGAGTGAAGAAGTTCAGAAAGCAGTCTTATACGGCACTAAAGAGGAGTTAAAATTTCAATGGGAGTTTGAGAATGGTAAGGGGAAAGGGGAATATCTCGGCACCTTCGAAGGAGTGATACCGAATTTGGAAAGGAGATATATCCAGACAGAATCTGAAGGGATAAGGGAGTGGATTCAGAAGTTTATGCGCATAAAACCCTGCCTGGAATGTGGAGGCGCCAGGTTAAAGCAGGAAAGCCTTTCAGTCAAAGTCGGTGGACTTTCCATAAGCCAGCTTACTGCCTTATCCATCAAAGGGACAAGAGAGTTTTTCCAGAATCTTTCGCTATCCAAAAGAAGCCAGCAGATAGCCAGGCAGATACTGAAGGAAATAAACGAAAGAATAGGTTTCCTGGTAGATGTGGGTCTGGATTATCTGACCTTAGATCGGGCAGCCAGTTCCCTTTCCGGGGGTGAGGCGCAGAGAATAAGACTGGCTACCCAGATAGGCTCAAGGTTAGTCGGGGTATTGTATATTCTGGACGAGCCCTCAATCGGATTACACCAGAGGGATAACAAAAGGCTGCTCAATACTCTCCTGGGTTTGAGAGATTTAGGGAACACAGTCCTGGTAGTGGAACATGACCGGGAGACCATCGAGACTGCAGATTATGTGATAGATTTAGGACCAGGTGCAGGTAAACAAGGGGGCAGTGTGGTTGCCTGTGGTCCTCCTCTTTCCATCAAGAAAAACAGCCAGTCTTTGACCGGGATGTACCTTTCAGGCAAACTCTCCATTCCGATTCCAAAAAGAAGGAGGTTATCCAATGGAGATTACCTTTCGATATTAGGTGCTTCAGGAAATAATCTCAAAAAGATTAAGGTGGACATACCCCTTGGTGTTTTCACCTGCATAACCGGGGTCTCTGGTTCTGGGAAATCTACTCTGATTAACGAAACTTTATACCGGGTTCTGGCAAACCATTTTTATGGCTCGAACATTGCTCCGCTAAAATATGAGGATATAAGGGGGCTGGAGAAAATCGACAAAGTAATAAATATCGACCAATCCCCAATTGGCAGAACTCCCCGTTCTAATCCTGCTACCTATACCGGAGTTTTCACCTTTATCCGTGATCTTTTTGCCCAGATTCCAGAGGCAAAGGTCAGGGGTTATAAGGCTGGCAGGTTCTCCTTTAACGTTAAAGGTGGAAGGTGTGAGGCTTGCCAGGGAGATGGAATTATCAAAATAGAGATGCACTTTCTACCAGACGTTTATGTTCCCTGTGAGGTGTGCAAAGGAAAGAGGTATAATCGTGAAACCTTAGAGATAAGGTATAAAGGGAAGAATATCGCTGAGGTTTTAGATATGACCGTGGATGAGGCGCTAACCTTTTTTGAGTATATACCCAGCATCCGCAGAAAGCTCTTGACTTTGAAGGAAGTCGGACTGGGATATATCCATTTGGGCCAGTCTGCCACTACTTTATCCGGGGGAGAAGCCCAGAGGGTAAAACTCTCCACTGAGCTTTCTAAGGTTAGCACTGGCAAGACCTTTTATATCCTGGATGAGCCGACCACAGGTCTGCATTTTGAGGATATAAAGATGCTTTTAAAGGTTCTGGGCCGTCTGGTGGAATTAGGTAACACAGTGGTGGTCATCGAGCATAACTTGGACGTGATCAAAGCCGCAGATTATATCATCGATTTAGGCCCGGAAGGCGGAGATGAGGGTGGAGAATTAATCGCCAGCGGAACACCGGAGCAGGTGGCTCAGAACGGAAGCTCCTATACGGGGAAGTTCCTTAAAAAAGTTTTGAGCCTAAGTTGAATTTAGAGACCAGATTTAGGTTTTGGTCTTTCAGTTGCTAAAAGTAGACAGTAGATAGTAGACAGTAGACAGGGAATAGAAGATTGTATGTCAATGTAGAGGCGAGGTTTCCTCGCCCACTTTTTTTGTAAGGACAGGACAGTGTCCTGTCCTTCTTTTTTTTTGAAAGTCTCGTAGGGGTGGAGCTTGACTCCACCCTTCCTCCTGTGACCACTTTTTTCACTTTCTTAATTGACAATCAAGCGATTTGTTTATTTATTATAATTACAATCAAAGCTATATCAGGGCCTAAGAAATGCTGGGAAGAACCATTTCTCATTACGAACTCACCCTGAATCCCTCTCTTGCAAAGAGAGGGACTTGCATCCCCCTTCTCTTTTTAAGTCGAAGATCCCGCTGAAAGCGGGGAGAAGGGGATGGGGGATGAGTTCGAAAATAACTGGAAGAAGAATCTAATGATTGGCAAAACAATTTCTCACTACAAAATCTTGGAAAAACTGGGTGAAGGGGGCATGGGTGTGGTCTATAAAGCCCAAGATACCAAGTTAGATAGGATAGTGGCTTTAAAGTTTCTACCAAGAAATCTCTTGTGTGATAGCGAAGCCAAGGCCAGATTTACCCACGAAGCCAAAGCTGCATCTGCACTAAATCACACCAATATCACTACAATTTATGAGATAGATGAAGTTGAAGGGGAATGTTTTATCTGCATGGAATATATTGAGGGGAAAAACCTGAAAGACAGAATTGAATCAGCCCCATTGAAAATTGCTGAAGCGATAGGGATAGCTCTTCAGATTGCGGAGGGTTTGCAGGAAGCGCACCAGAAAAGGATTATTCATCGGGACATTAAAAGTGCAAACATTATGCAGACCACAAGAGGGCAGGTAAAAATTATGGACTTTGGCTTGGCCAAGTTAGCCGGTCAGACCAGACTCACCAAAACCGGGGCTACAATGGGGATTTTTGCTTATATGTCCCCAGAACAAGCAAAGGGAGACAAAGTTGACCATCGAGCAGATATTTGGTCTTTAGGCGTAGTGATATATGAGATGGTCACCGGGCAATTGCCTTTTAAAAGCGAATATGAGCAGGCCATTGTTTATTCCATTATGAATGAGGACGCTCAGCCGATGACGGGCTTACGGGTGGGTGTGCCAATGGAATTGGAGCACATTGTAGCAAAGGCTCTGGAAAAGAAAAAAGAGGACCGTTATCAGCGCATTGATGAGATGCTGGTTGATTTGCGGAGATTAAAGAGAGATACTGATAAGGTTTTGCCTAAAACACCCCAAAAATTCCAATTACCTGAGGCCATAGAAAGAAAAAAAACACAGAAGAGACGGCTCATTTATGGGATATTGGCAGCAGTAATGATTATTTTTGCTGTTATTTCGATTTTTTTCAATAGACTCATTAGAAAAGAACCATCCAAACAAATCCAACCCACCCATCGACAGATTACTTTTACTGGAAATGTTAGTTTTCCCTCTATTTCTCCGGATGGGAAATTCGTGGCTTATGTTTCTGAAATATCCTGATCCGAAAAGAAGGTATTTGTGCAGGACCTAACGGGCGGGCAACCCCTTGAAATATTCAAACACAAGAATATTGATGATTTACAATGGTCTCCTGATGGTTCTGAACTATTGATTCTTGCTAATAACGATTCTGTTGGTGACACATATCTTGTGCCCCGACTCGGTGGAACATCTCGAAAGATGATGTACTTGCCTTTCATAAGTTGGTCTCCGGATGGGTCTCGTTTCGCTGGAGGTTTCGAGCCACGAAAACGCATTTGGTTCACGAATAAGTCAACTGGTGACACGACTTCAATCTCTCTGAATGGATCCTTTACCTGGTTAGAGGATATTGATTGGTCCCCAGCAGGGAATCGGCTATTATATCTTACGGAAGGAGAGAAGGAAGCTACCATTTGGACAATTACAACTGACGGAACCCAGCAATATAAGATTGTCGAAGATAGCGTTTATCTCCGTTCTCCACGCTGGTCTTCAAAAGGGGATGCTGTCTATTATTTACGTTCATTGGGACAAACAATGGATTTAATGAAAATAAAAATAGACCCTGGGACTGGAAGGGCGAAAGGGCTTCCAATTGCAATCCAAAGCGGCTTACAGGCAGGGCGTGTTTTTACGCTTTCAAAAGATAATAAGCAACTGCTTTACACCCGGGTGCAATCTTACTCAAATCTCTGGTTGGCGACTTATGAGGGTAAAGGAGATACAAAAGCTATTAAAACAAAACAGCTCACTACAGGTACCTCGTTGGTATCTTGGCAAAGTATTTCGCCTGACGGAAAAAAGGTTGTCTTCAATAAGGGGAACCTTTTTATAATCCCAATTGAAGGTGGTGAAATGAAGCAAATAACCTTCTTAGATTCCTATGCCGCAAGTCCAGTCTGGTCTCCCGATGGAAAGGAGATTGCATTTGGCTTCCCTCAGAACGGTATTCTAAAAGCTTGGAGGGTGAGTGCAGATGGTGGAACTCCTCGTCCTTTTGAGAAAAGTGAATTAAGTACGGAACTCACCTGGTCTCCTGGCTCTAATATTCTTTATCAGAGACCAGGGAATCGGAATTTCCATTTTCTCAATCCAAAGACAGAAGAAGAACGGCCCTTAGTTAAAAACGACTCTGTTGGCTGGATGTTCAATCCAAGGTATTCACCAGATGGTAAGAAAGTTGCGGTGCATTGGAATCGCAGACCTACCCGCGGACTTTGGGTCATCTCCCTCCAGGATTCTTCTCAAGTTTTACTGCATCGGGGATTCATTCTTCCGATACGGTGGTCATCAAATGGGAAATCGGTTTATGCCTTAAATGTTTCTGAAAAACCTTCAAAGATATTGATGATACCCGTGAGTGGTGGTAAAACCAAAACATTTCTGACTCTCCCTTTTGAAAAGATTGGTAGCGTCAGTATGTCTCCGGACGGAAAGAAGATGGTTTTCACAGTCCCTGAAACCCAATCGGATGCTTGGCTTATGGAGGATTTCGACCCAGAGGTGAAGTGAGTTTATAAATGGCAAAACTATTTGTCATAGTTAACTCACCCTGAATCCCTCTCTTAAAAAGAGAGGGACTCAATTTCCCCTTCTCTTTTTAAGTCGAAGATCCCGCCAAAGGCGGGGAGAAGGGGTCAGGGGATGAGTTCAATAACTGAGCGTAAAACGCTATGATCGGCAAAACCATTTCTCATTACAGGATTTTAGAGAAGCAGGGTGAAGGGGGAATGGGTGTGGTCTATAAAGCTGAGGATACCAGGCTCAAACGCACCGTTGCCCTGAAGTTTCTGCCGCCGGATTTGACCCGCGACACAGAGGCTAAAGAGCGCTTTATCCGCGAAGCCCAGACCGCCTCGGCCTTAGAACATAGCAACATCTGCACCATCTACGAGATCAATGAGACCGAGGATGGTCAATTGTTTATCTGTATGGCTTATTGTGACGGGGAGGAATTGAAAAAGAAGATCGAGCGAGGACCATTGAAGATAGATGAAACCATAGATATTGCCATACAGGTTACAGAAGGTTTAAGGGAGGCGCATGATAAAGGTATCATTCACCGGGATATCAAGAGCGGAAATATAATGGTGACCACCAAGGGTCAGGCGAAGATTATGGATTTTGGCCTGGCAAAATTGGCTGGACGTACGACGCTCACCAAAACCGGCTCGACTATGGGCACTATAGCTTATATGTCTCCAGAACAGGCCCGCGGAGAAAAGGTTGATAACCAAACAGACATCTGGTCGTTAGGGGTTGTGCTATATGAGATGCTAACCGGGCAACTGCCTTTCAAAAGCGAATATGAGCAGGCGGTGATCTATTCCATTTTAAATGAAGATCCCCAACCGATTATTGAATTGAATAAAAATGTTCCAGAAAGTCTGGACATCATAGTTAAAAAAGCTCTTGAAAAGGATCCTGACCAGAGATATCAAAACGCAGACGAGATACTGACAGATTTACAGGCAGTGAAGAGTGGCTTTGAGGTAGCTAAGAGACCCGGGATTAAAAGAAAAATTAGTCAGGCAATTCTTTTTTCCTTAGCCTTGGTTTTAGCTTTCATCTTGATATTTTTGTTTGTGCGTCATAAGGAAAAACAAATTCCCAGAAAGATACCTATCGGTGTGATGTTTTTCGATAACCAGACCGGCGAAGATAAATATGATTATCTGCGCAAGGTTTTAGCAGATTTATTAATTACCGATCTCAGCACATCGAGGTATCTTAAAGTCATGACTTTCCCAGAGATGTTGGATGGCTTGAAATCGCTTGGGTGTGAAGAAGTGAAAATCATTGCCGACTCTTTATGGTTTAAACTTTGTAAATTGAAGGGTGTTCAGGTTATGGTATTGGGAAGCCTTACCAAGAGCGGAGATACATTTGTGTTAAATTCGCGATTGCTGAATGTTGATACAAAAAAACAGATAGCAACACCCTATAAGGTCAAAGATAAGGGCGAAGATAGTATCCTGGGGCATTTAGTGGATGACCTCACGGACAAGATCAAAAGAGGGATAAAAATTTCCATGAAGGAAATCCAAGCAGAGAAGAAAGATATAGCGGAACTTACCACTACCTCTTTAGAAGCATACCAATATTATTTTGCTGGAGGAGAAGCAGCCTATCGGATGTATAACCCAGAAGCCATCGACAATTTGGAAAAAGCAGTAGCCATAGATTCAACTTTTGTCGAAGCTTACAGTGCTTTAGCACGGCAATACTATACTATTGGGGACAATACAATGGCACTAAAAATCATTGATAAAACTAAGACGATCGCTACCAATTATGGCAAAGGGACTGAGGAAACATTAGTTGGAATCCTTGCATTGGAGGCTTACATAAAACAAGATTGGGACCTGGCCATCAACTATTATAAAAGGTTAATAAGCCTAAACCCGGAAAACATAGGCGCTCATCTCGATCTGGGAACAGTCTATTACCAGAAGAAAAGGATGTATGATGAGGGTATATCCGAGTTCAAAAAAATATTAGAGCTTGATCCTCAAGGAGTTACCAGTAGCAGCAGTTTTGCTTACAACCTCCTGGGCTGGGCTTATCTCCGCAAAGAAGAATGGAAAAAAGCGCTTGGAGCATTTAATAAATACGTGGCTCTTTTACCAAATCAGGCTTATCCGCTTGATGTTTTAGCGGAGATCAACTTAATGGTTGGTGATTATGATCAGGCGATAACTAATTTACAGCGGTCTTTGGAAATAAAACCAGATTATCCTGTCACTTCTGCTCTCCTTGGAGATGTTAATCTGGCGAAAGGTATGTATAGCCAGGCAATGCGTTTTTACGAAAGATATCTTGCTTTGCCCCTGAGTGAAGTTAAACAGGCGGAAGGTCGTCTTAACTTGAGCAATCTCTATTTCTTAAAGGGTGAATATGATCAAGCTGTTCAAGAATGCCAAAAGGCAATGGAACTTGATCCACAGATGATAAAAGCTCATTGGATTCGAGGGCTAACTTTTCTCAAAAAAGAAATGTTCGAACAGGCTGACTCTGAGGTCTTGGTTATTAAAGGATTAATAGAAGAAACGAAAGCGGAGGACTTAAGAACAAATTATTATCATCTTTTAGGAGAGTTATTCCTTTGTAAGGGCATTAACCAGCAGGCACTGGCGAATTTGAACCAGGCAGCTACTATCTGGTCCTTAGACCGAACATATTATCTTAATGCTTTGGGAGAGGCTTATTTTAAGATAGGGGAATTGAATAAGGCGAAAGAGAAATTTGAAGATGTCTTTGAAATCAATCCAAATTATGCACAAACTCATTATCTACTTGGTCAGCTTTATCAGAAGCAAGGCAAAAAAGACAAAGCGAGGGGTCATTTGCAAAAATTTGTGGAAATCTGGAAAAATGCGGATGAAAATCTACCGCAGTTAATAGATGCCAAGAGGCGACTGGCAGGATTATAAAACATCATAAATTCGGTTCCTGCTTAGAGGGCATAGCAAAAAAATTAAAAAGAGGAGGTGATCTGAATGTCTAAACTAACCCGGCAAGACTGGGAGATACTCAGAAATGAATACGGAGTAGCCTTCATGGGGCTCAAGAAGGATCTCTTCGATCTGTTGTTGGACAAAGTATACGGTAAGCAAGGGAGCCGTCGTTTGGTAAACCCAGGAAGACTCGATAGCACTGATGCGTTGATGTTCTATCTGGCACGTACAGAGCCGCCAATCCCGCCAGGGCCAATACCACGAAAAGCCCTGGCACGTACAGAGCCGCCAATCCCACCCGGGCCACAACCACGAAAAGCCGAAAGGAAATAAAATCCGACTATTGGGTCTGGCACCCGAACCAATCGGATACCGGAAGTCTTTTTTTTGTTGAGAAAGTAGAGACAGAACAATATTCTGTCTCTACTTTCTGCCAGGATACAATCTACTTGTGAAGGTCTAAATAATTTCTCAAAAAATTTACCCCTCTTAAAATTTTTTTATTATATTACAAAATTAACTGGTTTCGATTGAAAGGACTGAAGAAAAAATTTTAGTTCAAGAAACCAGGACTATTTAAAAAGTATAAAAAACTTCAAAGAATTATCTATGTCTGAACCAAAGAAGACCCCTTTTTACCAGATTCATCTGGAGAACAAGGCAAAGATAGTGGAGTTTGCCGGATACTGGATGCCGATCCAGTTTAAAGGGATAATGGAGGAGCACAGAAAAGTCAGGTCCAGCGTAGGGCTTTTTGACATCACCCATATGGGGGAGTTCGAAGTCAAGGGTAAGGATGCACTTGCTTTTCTGCAAAAGACGACCACAAACGATGTGTCCAAATTGTCTGATTATCAGGTACAATATTCCTGTATGTGCTATGAGGATGGCGGGATCGTGGATGACCTTTTAGTGTACCGGCTGCCTGACCGTTTTTTCTTAGTGGTGAATGCATCCAACATCGAAAAGGATTTCAACTGGCTAAAAGGACACTTGTTCGGTGACGTGAAACTGGAAAACCTAAGTGACCAGATTGCGCTTTTATCTATTCAGGGACCGGTTGCAGAGAAGGTGATGGCTAAGCTAACCGACGTAGATTTGAAAAAGATTAAATATTACTGGGCAGCCAAGGGAAAAGTCGTTGGCAAAGAGATACTTTTCTCCCGTACAGGTTATACAGGTGAGGATGGTTTTGAGCTTTATATGCCAAATGAACAGGGTGAACATTTCTGGGGTGCGATTATGCAAGCTGGAAAAGAATTCGGAATTGAGCCGATTGGTTTGGGTGCCAGGGATTCCTTGAGATTGGAGATGAAATATATGCTGTATGGGAACGACATTGACCAGACCACTAATCCTCTGGAAGCTGGATTAGGCTGGATCGTAAAATTGGATAAAGGTGATTTTGTAGGAAAAGAGCCGACCCTAAAGTTGCAGAGGGAAGGGTTAAAAAGAAAGCTGGTTGCTTTTGAGCTTTCTGATAAAGCCTTTCCCAGACAGCATTACCAGATAGAAAAGAACGCCAAGAAAATCGGCGAAGTGACGTCCGGCACATTTTCACCTTCTTTGGAAAAGGGGATTGGTCTAGGGTATGTGGATATCCAATACTCTGAGATCAGAGCGGAACTGGACATAAACATCCGGGGTAAGGATCATGAAGCGGAGATTATCAAGCCGCCCTTTTATAAGAAATTCACTCATAAATAAACAGAGGACTGCCTAACGATGAAAATTGACCTGTTTTTTACTCCAAATGAAGTTAAAGAGGAGGAATTAAATAATCAAGCTGTTTTAGTGATAGACGTTTTAAGGGCTTCCACCACCATCGCCTATGCTTTTCACAACGGCTGCAAAGATATCATCCCCACCAGCTCGATGGATACAGCCATTGAGCTTTCCAGAAAGATCGGCAGGGATGCAGCCCTTCTATGCGGTGAAAGGGAGGGGAAAAAAATCGAGGGCTTTGACCTGGGTAACTCTCCTTTTGAGTATGAAGCCAAGACGGTAAAAGATAAGACCCTGATTTTCGCCACCACCAACGGCTCTAAAGCGATTGTTAAGGGATCAGTCGGCCTTTCTCTTGCAGTAGGTTCCTTTGTGAACTTCCAGACCGTTGCAGATTATCTTAACTCTAACTCAAATGACCTTTCGATTGTCTGCTCAGGTAAATTAGACCAGTTCTCCATAGAAGATGCAGTCTGCGGAGGGCTGTATATTGATGCTCTTGCTAAAAAGGGTGTACGCCAGTTGAATGATGCGGCTTATCCTGCTCTTAAATTGTACGAAATATATAAGGGTAACCTTCTGGAAATGCTGAAAAAGTCCTCACATGGAAGATATCTTATCGAATTAGGTTTTGAAAAGGATTTGCACCTGTGCTCTGAGGTTAATTCTCTGCAAATTCTTCCAGTTTTAAGTGACGGCCGGCTGGTCAGGGCGTTGTAGCTGCCCAATTTATTGGGCATGGCGTCCATCGGGTGTACTCCATATTTGTAGCGTTGCCTCTCCTGAGGCAACGAAGATCGTCCTCACGGGAGTGAGGACGCTACGAAAATGCTCGATAAATCGAGCAACTACATTTTTCAGGCTCAGTTCCCTCTCCCCTCTACGAGGAGCGAAGCCTCCGTAGGACCGTAAAGCTTTTATCGGCTTGTGGGAGAGGGTTAGGGAGAGGGGTCACCTGCCGTTAGTAGCCCAAGGGAATAAGATGAAGAACCAGAAAAATATTTACCGGATCATTGATGCCAACCTGAACCGTGCTCGGGAAGGACTCAGGGTAGTGGAAGAAGTTGCCAGGTTCATCTGGGAGGATGAAAAACTCTCCAAGGGACTGAAAAACCTGCGCCATAAACTGACCAAAATCTCCCAGGAGAATTTCGATCAAAAACTCCTTCTGCTATGCCGGGACAGCCAGGGCGATTTGGGAGCCAAGGGGATGGGATTTTATGAGGGGAAAAGAAAAGACGTGAAAAATATCGTTCAGGCGAATTTAAGAAGAACAGAAGAAGCTTTGAGGGTTTTAGAAGAGTTCGGGAAAATCATAAAAAAAGGTTCGGCTGAAGAGTTTAAGAATTTGAGGTTTAAGTTATATACTCTGGAAAAGGAAATTTTGGGCTCGTTTTCTGAATAAAAAAATGTAGGGGCAGACCCCTGGAGGCTGTTGCCGAAGTCTTTTTTGGGAGTAATTTTATGTAGGGACAGGGCTTGTCCCTGTCCTAACTCTAATGCGGACAGCCATCCAGATGAAAAATGGATTTCGCTTCGCTCAACAAGGGCTGTCCCTACGTCAACGACTCCTGACTCAATTTACCATTTCTATGAGTTAAGCAACAGCCCCCCTGTGTCTGCCCTAATGATTCAGGGCGAACACGCAGGTAGGGCCCCTGCTGTTTTTCTCCTCTCCTTAGAAGAGAGGAGACAGGTGATTTCGTATGATCGTATTTCACAGTGCGAGGCTTTAGCCTCGCTTTTAAGCGACCCTAAAGGGTCGCGCTACGAAAAACTACTGTCTGTCTGTAATCTTCTTCAGCATCAAATTTAGCTTGACTAAAAAAAATGAAGCTATTATCATCTTGCTGTTCTTTGGACTGTCATCTGGGCGGCAGAACTTTTAATATTCTCTCCGGGAAATTATGAGCTCTATTCTCAAAGCTAAGAAAGAAATAGTCGAAATCGGGAAAAGGATGTATGCTAAGGGGTATGTGGTGGCATCTGAAGGGAATATGAGCATCCGGATCGGTGAGAATAGAATCCTGGTCACTCCTGCTGGCAAGAATAAAGGGTTTCTCAAGGACAAAGACCTGGTGCTGGTTGACCTGAAAGGCAAAAAAATCTCAGGAAATTTAGAACCTTCATCAGAGCTTAGAATGCAGTTATTCGTCTATCAAAAAAGAAAAGATATCAATGCGGCTGTGCATGCGCATGCTCCTTATTCCTTAGCTTTTGCCTGCGCTCATTTACCTTTATCCCAAAATCTGCTGCCTGAGGTGATAATGTTCTTAGGGAAGATCCCATTGACACCTTATGCCACTCCCACTACTGAGGAGGTGCCGAGCTCTCTCGCTCCTTTTATTGAAAAGCATAATGCTTTCTTATTGGAAAATCATGGGGTCTTGACTTTGGGCAAAGATATATTCGAAGCTTACAACCGACTGGAGATGGTAGAGCATCTGGCTAAAGTCAACCTGTTATGTAAAATTTTAGGTAAAACAGAGGAGTTTTCTAAAGAATCTTTAGATAAGTTGGAGAAGCTGAAAACGGTATGAGAAAGGTCTTAGTGGAAAAAGCAGTTAGGCTGGAGAAGGTTCCACCCTATCCTTTATTTGATTTCAACCGGGTCTTAAAAAGGCTGGATAAAAAGGGAGTAGAGATAATCGATTTGGGCCGATTCGATCCTGCTCTGCCGTTGCCTGATTCAATTCAGAAGATTTTACCTTTACTCCAGGATAAGAAAACCTTTGGCTATGCGGAGAAAGAGGAGATTTTCAAAGTAAAAGAGCTTTTTTCTTTCTGGTTTAAAAAAAGGTATGGAGTTTCGCTGAATCCCAAAACCGAGATCTTTTTTTACTCCGGCAAAAGAGAGACCCTAACCCAGCTTGCCCTTTCTTTCATAAATCCAGGGGATAAGATTTTTGTATGCGAGCCCACGGCTCAGCTTTATAAAGGTTGTGCCCTGTTAGCTGAAGGGAAGATAGAGGTTCTACCCCTTTTAGAGAGGAACGATTACCTGCCGAATCTGGGCCTTCTGAAGAATAAGCACAAAGACGAGGGGAAGTTTTTCTTCTTAAATTATCCTCATAACCCTACAGGCTCGTTGGCCGACCTTTTTTTCTATAAAGAGCTGGTAGAAGTGGCTTTGAAAAATAACATCAGAGTAGTGCAGGATGCATCTTACAATGAAATCTATTTTGAGGAGTTTCAACCGCCCAGCCTGATGCAGGCAGAGGGTGGGAAAAGGGTCGGGGTCGAGTTACATTCGCTTTCCACAGGCACCGGTATCCCTGGCATAGATTGCGGTTTTATCGTGGGTGATAAGGAGATGATCTCAGGTCTGGAATCCCAGAGCAGGCTTTTCAGTCGCCAGCCCACCCGTCTTGTGCTCAAACTGGCTGAAGTCCTATTAGAAGAATACGAGACGATAATAAGCAAGAACAAACAGGAATATAATGCCAGAAGGGACGTGATGACTGAACTTCTCTTGAGCCTTGGCTGGAGGGCAAGAAAACCAAAAGCCACACCCCTTTTTTGGGCACAAATACCTGGAAGATATTCTTCCCTTGGCTTTTGCCGGATGCTTTTGAGAAAGACCGGGGTGATAGCTTCTCCAGGTGTGGAATATGGAGGGCCGGGTGAGGGGTTCATCAGGCTCAGCTTGAACCAGCCGGAGGAAAAACTCAAGGAAGCCGGGGAAAGGATAAGAGAGCAGTCTCATTTTTGGCAGAAAAGATTTCGCAGTTAACAAATATGGGTATAATCAGACTGCACAACATGATTTTTTACGGATTTCACGGGGTCTCACCTGCAGAAAAGGAGACTGGCAGGAGATTTGAGGTGGATTTGGAGCTTTTCCTTGATCTTTCCAGAGCAGAGCAAAGCGACAGACTCAAAGACACTGTCAATTATAAGGAAGTCTACCAGACAGTTCATGATATTATGACCGGAGAGCGGTTTTCCCTTATAGAAGCAATTGCTAGCCGGATAGCTGATGAAATCCTGAGTAAATTCAAACCTGACTTGGTAAAAGTAAGAGTGAGGAAAAAAATACCTCCGGTTCCTGGAAACTTAGATGATATCGAAGTGGAAATAGAAAGAAGAAAGGAAGTCTGAACCAAAAGACGCGTAGGGGTGGAGTTTATTGAGCGATGCGAAATCCCCTACGGGGGTCTCCACCCACACATCAGGGCTGATCAAATTAAAGGAGCAAGATAAGTGGCAATTGCCTATCTGTGCCTGGGCTCAAATTTAGGAGATAAGAAAAGGAATTTGAACCGGGCGCTGAAAGAAATCAAGAATCTGAAAATGGTTAAAGTCCTTAAAGTCTCTTCCATCTATGAGACCGAGCCAGTGGGTTTTAAAGATCAGAACTGGTTCTTAAATGCGGTAATTAAAATCAAGACCAAACTCCCGCCTTTATCTCTGCTTTATCTTCTTCAAGGGATAGAAAGGAAACTGGGCAGAGTCAAAGGAAAGAGATGGGGTCCGAGAAAAATAGATCTGGATATACTCCTTTATGACAAAATGATTATGCATGACGACAAGCTCACGCTTCCTCATCCGCAGATGCACAAAAGGAGATTTGTCTTGATACCATTGATCGAGCTGGGAACGAGATGGAAACATCCTGCTTTGAACTTAACTCCCAAGATGCTTCTGGAAAAAATAAAGACCGGTCAAGAGGTGAAATTGTCTGAGGTCAAATGGCAGGTTTAAACTACATAGTAGTGGAGGGAGCAATAGGTGCAGGGAAGACCGGCTTAGCTCAACTTTTAGCTGAAAGGTTTGCTGCTTCTCTGGTTTTAGAAGAGATAGAGGAGAACCCCTTCTTATTGGATTTTTACAAAAACCGGAAGAGGTTTGCTTTTCAAGCCCAGGTCTATTTCCTTCTTTCCAGGTTCAAACAGCAGCAAAGTTTGCTGGAATTAGACCTTTTCCATGCTAAGGTGATAAGCGACTACCTTTTCTGGAAGGACCGAATCTTCGCCTCGATCAACTTGAGCCAGAAGGAACTTTATCTGTATGAGAAGATCCTCCCAATTCTGGAAAAGGATATTCCCAAGCCTGATCTGGTGATATATTTGCAAACCAGTCCGGAGGTTTTACAAAAGAGGATAAAGGAAAAGGGAAGAGATTTTGAGAAAAGCCTGGATTCTGAATATCTTTCACTCTTAGTGGAATCGTATAACCACTTCTTCTTTCATTATAACTTAGGTAATTTATTAGTGGTAAAAAATGACAATCTGGATTTTCAAAAGAATCCCAGCCAATTTGAAGACCTCGTGAATATTGTCAAAGAAGAAAAACCAGGCACCAGGTATTACGTGCCTGCAGCTTGAGGTGTAATCGAGATGACTACGGAAAAGGTGACAGTCAAGACTTTCCTGAAAATGAAGCAGAGAGGCGAGAAGATCGCGGTTCTGACTGCTTACGATTTTTTCACTGCCAAAATCTTAGACGAGATCGGAATAGATTCTATCCTGGTGGGTGATTCAGCCAATATGGTCTTTTACGGGGCTAAGGATACGCTTTCAATCAGTATGGATCAGATGATTTATCATACCAGGGCAGTCTCAAGCGCGGTAAAAAGAGCACTGGTTATCGGGGATATGCCTTTTCTGTCTTATCAGACCTCAGTCTCGGATGCGATTTTGAATGCTGGAAGATTTTTGAAAGAGGGCGGTGCGCACGGAGTCAAGATTGAGGGTGGAATGGAGATGAAGGATACCGTGAAGAGATTAATAGAGGTAGGGATTCCGGTGATGGGGCATATTGGCATGACCCCGCAGTCGATTGAGAAATTCGGGGGTTATTCGGTTCAGGGTAAAGATGAGAAGAAAGCTGAATACCTTTTGGAAAGTGCGAAAATATTAGAAGATGTTGGTTGTTTTTCCATTGTCCTGGAATGTATCCCCAGAGAGCTTGCCAAAAAGATTACCTCATCTCTTAAAATCCCCACCATCGGGATTGGCGCAGGCCTGGACTGCGATGGTCAGGTTTTAGTGGTAAACGATATCTTAGGATTGTATGAGGAGTTTAAACCCAAATTTGTGAGAAGATATGCGGAGCTGGCTAAGGAGATAAGGAAAGCGTGCAAGAATTTTATAGATGATGTCAAAACTAAGAAATATCCTTCGGAAGAAGAGAGCTATTAAGAATTAATAAGATCTGATGGAGGATTAAAGATGAGAAACAAGAAAACAAAATCCATAAAGGAATTGGTTGGCATTTTGAAAAAACATAATGCCGATCTCAGGAATAAATTCAAGGTGAAAGAGATAGGTGTTTTTGGTTCTTACGTTCGGGGAGAGCAGAAGAGGTCAAGCGATGTAGATATACTGGTTGAATTTGAGCCAGGCTATAAAACATTCGACCATTATATGGAGCTGAAGTTCTTTCTGGAGGAGATCATCGGCTCAAAGGTAGATCTGGTTATTAAAACTGCGATCAGAGATGAAATGAAAAGTAGCATTTTATCGGAGGCGGTTTATGCCTAAAAGGGATTATGTGCTCTTTGTCAGTGACATACGGGATTGCGCCAAGAGAATTCTGGAGTATGTGAAGGGCAAGTCGTTTGAGGAATTTACCAGCAATCAGATGCTGATCGATGCAGTTATAAGGAACCTGGAGATAATCGGTGAGGCAACCAAGAATATTCCGACTGAGATAAAACGGAAATATCCACAAATCGAGTGGAAAAAGATTGCAGGATTAAGGGATATGGTCATTCATCAGTATTTCGGAATAGACAACGAAATTCTATGGGACTTAGTGCAGAATAAAATCCCGGGGTTACTTGTAAAAATTGAGGAAGCGCTGAAGAAGGAGAAATAAAGGTTTGAGGTACGAGTAGCGAGGGTTGAGGGGAGAGGAAAATGATAAAAAGATTCAAGGATTTAGAGGTTTGGCGCAAATGCCATAAATCAGCGCTGAAGCCTGCAAATAAGCAGGATCGAAGAGATAGCAAGAATGTTATCAGGTTTAATAAAATCGATTAGAGAGAGGTAATATATTTCCCTCATACCTCTCTACTCACTACTAATAGACGTCAAGGAGCCAATCTAAACTGATGCAACTGGTCACCTCCACCAAAAAAATGCAACAACTTTCTCTTCTTCTTAGGAGGAAAGGAAAAAAAATCTCCTTTGTCCCAACCATGGGGGCTTTGCACAAGGGGCATTTGAGCTTGGTTAAGAAAGCTAAGAGGTTAGGGGATTTTGTGGTGGCAAGTATTTTTGTTAATCCTGCTCAGTTTGGGCCTAAGGAGGATTACAAAAAATACCCGAGGGATTTAAGAAAAGACAAGGAATTACTCCAGCAAGCGGGATGTGACCTTATTTTCGCTCCAAGAGTGGAAGATATTTATCCAGAAGGGTATCTTACCTATGTGAATATAGATGAATTGTCGAACAAATTAGAGGGTGCTTCCAGACCCGGACATTTCAAGGGGGTCTGCACTATTGTGGCGAAGCTTTTCAATATTGTCCAGCCAGATTTTGCCATTTTCGGGCAGAAGGATGCCCAGCAGGCAATCATCATCCAAAAAATGACAGAAGACCTGAACTTTCCGGTTAGAATAATCGTATGTCCAACTGTAAGAGAAAAAGATGGGCTTGCCTGTTCTTCCAGAAATAGTTATCTTAATACCGAAGAGCGAGACCAGGCTAAAATCCTGTACCAGTCCTTGAAATTGGGGCAAAAGATGATAAAGGCTGGTGAAAAAAATCCCCTGAAGATTATAAAGAAGATCAGAGAACTGATTAACAACCAGAAATTGGCAAAAATAGATTATATCGCACTTACTGACACTCAGACTCTTGAGCCGGTTAGAAAAATTAAAGGGGAACTTTTACTCTCTTTAGCTGTAAAATTCGGAAAGACCAGATTAATCGATAATCTCAAGATCTGTGTCTAAACTTTTAAAGGAATCTTATGTTGATCGCAGTCTGCAAATCGAAAATCCACCGGGTTAAGGTAACTGAGGCTGATCTGAACTATGAGGGAAGCATAACTATAGATCAGGTGCTCTTGAAGAAGGCGGATATAATCCCCTATGAGTTAGTTCAGGTGGTTAATATTAACAATGGAGCCAGGTTTGAGACCTACGTCATTCCCGGCAAATCCAACTCCGGCATAATCTGTCTGAATGGACCTGCAGCAAGGTTGGGAGAGGTAGGGGATATCTTAATCATAATCTCCTATTCCTGGATGGAAAAGAAAGAGGCAGAAAAATTCAAGCCCAGGGTAGTTTACGTCGATAAGAATAATAAGTCCCAAAAATAAATGAATCTTGACTTAAAAAAGGTCTCCTGTATAATTTTAGCGGCTGGCAAAGGGGTCAGGATGAAATCTGACCTCCCCAAGGTCCTGCACACTTTAAACGGAAAACCTCTTATAGGGTATGTTCTGGATACAGTTCTCAGCTTAAATTTAAAAAAGGTTGCAGTAGTGGTTGGTTATCAAGGAGAAAAGGTGGTTGATCTTCTGAAAGGGAAAGATGTGGAGGTTGTCTGGCAGAAAGAGCAGCTGGGCACCGGGCATGCGGTTATGCAGGCGGAACCTATTTTTCATGATTTCGACGGAGAGCTCTTAGTTCTCTGTGGAGATGTCCCCCTGCTTCAGACTGAAACCGTAATTGAACTTCTGAAAACCCATCAGCAGAAAAAAGCAAAAGCCACAGTCCTCACAGCAGTCTTAGAGGACCCTAAAGGGTATGGACGGATTGTCAGAAATAAAAATGAGGTTTTTGAGAGTATCGTAGAGGATAAAGATGCTACCCTAGAGGAGAAAAAGATTAAAGAGATCAATACCGGAGAGATGTGTTTTACTGCGCCAGCGCTCTTCTCCGCTCTAAAGAAAGTAAAAAGGGATAATTTGCAAAAGGAATATTATATTACCGATGTCCTGGGGATATTAAAAAAAGGGGGAGAGAAGGTTGAAGCCCTGAAAGTTCAAAATCCCCGGGAGACTAAAGGGGTCAACTCGACTTCTGAGCTTTTGCAGATGGAAGAATACCTGGCAAACACAAAACTAAAATCTGGCGTAGAACATAAAGCTTGACAAAAGATTGAATAAGGTTATATTGAATCCTGTTCGCGCAGGAGGGGAAGATGAAAAAAATAATATATCTTAGCTTGATCCTTGCCGTCCTGATTTTATCAATTCAAAGTGGCTTTGCTCAAGATAAAAGTGTAAGCGAGCCATCTGTTAAATTGAAAGGGTTCAGCCTGCTTGACCCCAGCCGGCTTAAGATGAGCCAGAGTTATACTTTTTCGTATTTTTCCTCAGGTAAACAAAGCGGGACTTTCGGATTGTACACTAATACCTTAGAATACAGAATCTCCCAGCCGTTGCTGGTCAGGGTAGGGCTGACCTATCTGCACCAGCCACTTTCTGTCTTCAACCGAGGCAGCCAGAGCCTTAACGGTGTTTTGCTTCCGAATTTTCAGCTCTTCTACCAGCCGAGCAAAAGCTTTCAGCTCAGGATAGACGTCTCCAGTATGCCTGGGTGGTATGAATATTGGTACAGGTAAGAGGTAGGTTATCGAAGCTATTTTACGTTTTTTCTTTTTTAAAACTAAAATATCTAAAATTTATTTCCAGATAGATTTTCTGCAGTGCTGAGTTTCTTTATTCCCGGAAATTATGTTCAAGCGAAAGGGCGTGGATAAAAGGTATCGTTTTTACCGCAAGAGGTCCAAAGCAAAACGGGGGGGAAGGTTTCTGGATCTGGGAATAGCTTTTTTGGGTTTATTGACGATATTATTTGTCCTCTCTTCAGCCAAAAGATTAACCCAAACACAAGCAGAGGGGAGTCTGAGAACGAATCCTTTGCGAGTGCAAGTGCTGAACTCCTCAGGCAAAAGAATCAGTCCTGGTTTTGCCCAGTTCCTGGAGAAAAAAAATTTCAGCCCCTATTATCTGGTTATAGTTGAACAGAAAGACCTGCCTGATTCCCTGGTTAAGGAGAGTCTTCTTCTGGATAGGATGGGAGAGGAGAAAGCCGCTTTGCTGATCGGTGAAAAAATCGGATTGAAGAAAAAAAACATCCTCACCCGGCAGCTGGAAAACAATTATCTGAACATAAGCTATACCCTGATCCTGGGTCAGGATTATCAGAAGATTTTTAAACTAAAAGATTAAAAGGTCGATAATCCCGCATTTTTGCGGGATACGACGGCTACGCCGGACGTAGTTCCCCGCAGGGAGGAAGAAAAGCTCAAGTTGAAAATCTCTTCTCAGAGGTTAGCAAATTTAATTGGCAGATACGCCCTAGAGAAAAAAGCCGCAGACATAAAGGTTCTGGACCTGAGGAAAGTGGCGGATATCACCGATTACTTCCTAGTCTGTTCTGCAGAGGTGGAGTTACAGGCCAGGGCGATCGCGGACCATATAACTGAAAGCCTCAAGAAAAAGGGGATAAAAGCTTGGCATGCCGAGGGGTACCAGAATTCCAAGTGGATACTGATAGATTACGTGGACGTGGTGGTGCATATCTTCTTAGACGAAACCCGGGAGTTCTACGGGTTAGAAAGCTTATGGGGGGATGCAAAGGTTAAAGAGATCAAGGAAAAAACCAGAGTCCCAAAAAAGAACAGGTAAGCTGCCCCAAGATCAAAAATTATTTTTTAGTTAAACTATTCGAATAAAAAAAGTTTCTCTGCTTTTCTCTGCTAAAAAAAGTTTAGAGAAAAGAATCTAAGGAATTATGAAAACAATAATTAAAATCACATCTTAAGAGGTGAATCGATGGATATAGTTGAGCTTAAAAGCAAGACCGTGTCGGAGCTTTTGAAACTGGCTGAGGAGTTAGAGATCCCCGGCTGCGCGGGCTTGAGAAAACAGGATCTAATATTCAAGATCTTAGAGGCAAAGACTGAGAAAAACGGACTTATCTTCGCAGAAGGGGTTCTGGAAATTTTGCCAGAGGGTTATGGTTTCCTGCGTTCCCCGGATTATAACTATCTGCCTGGACCGGATGATATCTACGTTTCCCCTTCCCAGATCAAAAGGTTCGATTTGAGAAAAGGGGATACTATCTCCGGACAGGTGAGGCCGCCTAAGGATGCGGAGCGGTATTTTGCCCTTTTGAAGATCGAGGCGGTCAATTTCGAGAATCCAGAGGTGGCAAAACACAAAGTATTATTTGATAACCTAACCCCTCTTTATGCGGAAAAAAGGATAAAGCTGGAGACCAACACTGAAGAGGTCTCTACGCGAATAATGGATCTAATCTGCCCGGTGGGAAAAGGCCAAAGGGGTTTGATTGTCTCCCCTCCCAAGGCTGGAAAGACTATCCTTCTGCAGAAGATCGCCAACAGCGTCACCACCAACCACCCGGAGATAAAGCTGATAGTGCTTCTGATCGATGAAAGGCCAGAAGAGGTCACCGATATGAAGCGTTCGGTTAAAGGAGAGGTGGTCAGTTCCACCTTTGATGAGCCGGCAGATCGGCATGTGCAGGTGGCAGATATGGTGATAGAAAAAGCCAAAAGACTGGTAGAACACCAGCAGGATGTAGTTATCCTTTTGGACAGTATCACCCGTTTAGCCCGGGCGCATAATGCAGTTGTTCCTCACAGCGGAAAAATCCTCTCCGGTGGAGTGGATGCTAACGCCCTGCAGAAACCCAAAAGGTTTTTTGGCGCAGCCCGGAATATCGAAGAGGGCGGGAGCCTCACCATTATGGCTACTGCCTTGATCGAGACCGGCAGCAGAATGGATGAAGTCATCTTTGAGGAGTTCAAGGGAACCGGAAATATGGAGATAGTCTTAGACCGCCGGCTTCAGGACCGCAGGATCTTCCCGGCTATGGATATCAACCGTTCTGGCACCCGTAAGGAGGAACTCCTTTTGTCTGAGGAGGAATTGAGTAAAATCTGGATCTTGAGGAGATTCTTGAATGAGATGAACTCAGTTGAGGCGATGGAGTTCTTATTGGACAGGATAAGAAAAACCAAGAACAACTCCAAGTTCTTAGAGTCGATGAAGGATTAGAATTTTTTCGGGGGTTTTAGTTTTCTCCTATTACTTTCCTTCATTTCAATTAAATCTTCAACATTGTAGCGGAAGACTTTGGTCTTCCAGATACGAGGTCTTTTGTAGTTGCTTGATTTATCAAGCTATTTGTTTCCTCTTACAAGGGCGATTTTTTTGTAAGGGCACAGCTTGCTGTGCCCTACGGCATACCCTCTCTTTTTTGAAAAGAGGGCAAGGGAGAGGTTCTACCTCAACAGAACCATCTTCTTAGTAGCAATGTAATCCCTGGTTTTCAATTGATAGAAATATAGCCCGCTTGAAACCTCTTTTCCCGAAACATCCTTTCCATCCCAGATGACCTCATACTTCCCAGGTGCTTTTTCTTCATCCACCAGAGTTCTCACCAACTGCCCAAGTATATTATAGATTTTCAGGGTGGTGTTAAGGGGGTCTCCAAACTCCAAACTCCCAACTCTAAACTGTATTCTGGTGGTAGGGTTAAAAGGATTAGGATAGTTCTGAGAAAGCTCAAATGAATTCGGTATGGCTGCATTCTCGTGTTCTCCGACTTTAGTCCAACTCCAGTCAACTACTTTGGCATAAACGTCATAGCCTTTGGCTCTCCGGTTATCTGTCCAGGCGAAAAATATGTTGGAGTTCATAAATGTAACCGCCGGACTGATCTGAACAAAAGAAGCGTACTCTTGATTTGGTACCAAGTAGTTCTTTCCAACAGGATTTCCAAGTGAGTCAAATCTCTGTGCGTAGACATCGGGATTGCCATTTCTTTGATCCTGCCAGGTGATGATGAAATTATTATAGCTATCCATAGCTATTGAAGGGGCGGAGTGGTTAGAAGGACTGGTATCGTCGTTCACCTTGAAATCAGGTCCAACAGGAGAACCCGAGAAGCTATATACTCGAGCATAGATGTCCCACATATAATGGTTGCTATAATTGCGCTGGTCTGGCCAGGAAATGACAAAGTTACGGTCGGTAAACATGGCCACCACAGGGGCTGAGTGGTCAGCTCCATAATTAGAGTTCACTTTGAAGTTAGAACCGAGAGTATGGCCCTGGTAATCATATCTCTGAGCAAAAATATCAAATGGGTAAATATTACGGTTATCCGCCCAGGTGATTACAAAGTCGCCACCGAGGTCCATTGAGACAGCAGGCCAGAGGTGTGAGTTGCCCCAGGGGTATTCTACGTCATCATTCACTTTAAACACTGTGTCCAGAGGAGTGCCAGTGGAGTTATATCTCTGGGCATTAATCCCAAATCCTTCCCAGGCGATGACGAAGTTGCCAAAACAATCTGATCCAATACCTCCATACAATTGCATCGGTAACTTAAAATTAGAGCCAAGCGGTGCGCCAGAAGAGTTAAACCTCTGAGCATAGGTATCGTAAAAACCGTTCCGCTTGTCAGTCCAGATAACCATAAAGTTGCCAAAGCAGTCCATAACAGCACCAGGATCGTACTGCACAGCACTTCCGGTATCGTCCGTTGATTTTGAAATTAGGGCCCTGCTGAGTGCCCGTGAGGTTGTACCTTTGGGCGTATATATCCCAGTTCCCGTTGCGGTCATCCTGCCAGCAGATGACAAGGTTTTCAGACCAATCCGTAGCAATAGCTGGGTATTCCTGGTCAGAAGATCCAGTATCATCATTGACTAAAAAATCATCGACTATACGGGAAGTTATTGAATTAAATCTGGGGTTGGCTTTATTTTCGAGATTAAACTCCGTATCCGATTCACTTACTGAGATAGGCAAAAAGGACAGAACGGAAAACAAAAGACCAAGAAGGAAAAGTTTTTTGACGAGACGCATAAATTCCTCCTGCTATTAACTTTTTGTGGCTATCTAATAGTAAGTTATATCTGAGGTGAATATTGTCAAGGTTTTTTTGTAAAGCTTCAAGGACAAAATCTCTAAGGTTGCGGTTGGGGTGAGGTTTCCTCGCCTTGGGGTTGGGTGGGGTAACCCTGCCGCTACAATTTAATTTTCCTTGCGATTTTTGAAATTTTCCATAAGTTAGATTACTATGAGAAGAAAGCCGATTTTAGGTATCACTATGGGTGATCCAGCCGGGATAGGTCCGGAAGTGGTGGTAAAGTCGATTATTTCTCCGGAAGTAAGAAAAAACTGTATCCCTCTAGTCTTCGGTTCCATAGGGATTTTCAACAAGGCAGTCAAAAGATACGCTAAGGGGTATAAGTTGCACCGGGTCTATTCGGTAGAAGAACTTAATACCGTCGAAAAGGTTATAAGTATCTTACATTGCACCGATTTAGATTATAAAAAGGTCAAACCCGGAAAGGTAAACAAAACCTCAGGCAGTATGGCAGCTACCTGTCTGGTTTATGCGGTTCAGTTTGCTTTGGCTCAGGAAATAGATGGAATCGTGACTGCTCCCTTATCCAAAAAGGGTTTAAAATTAGCCGGGTATGATTTTCCAGGCCAGACCGAGATGATCGGATTTCTTACTGCTTCAACCAAATTCGGGATGATGTTTGTAAGGGATGATTTAAAGATAATTCTGGTAACGACACATCTGCCTTTATCTATGGTCAGCAAAAAGATTAACTCTAAAACTGTTTTTGAAAAGATAGAGCTGGCAGATAAAGTTCTAAGGTTTTTATTTAAGATAAGAAAGCCGCGAATTGGTGTCTGTGCTTTGAATCCTCATTCCGGGGAGGGGGGTCTTTTCGGAAAAGAGGAGAAAAAGGCAATCCTGCCTGCCATAAGAAAAGCTCAGAGAAAAAGGATAAATGCGGTCGGTCCTTTTGCTGCAGATTCTCTGTTCAATCCTGAACGTTCATCTGGATTCGATTGTATTGTGGCGATGTATCATGATCAGGGGCTTATTCCGATGAAGATTAAAGGACTGGGAAGCTCAGTGAACCTGACAGCCGGGGTTCCGATTATTCGCACCTCTCCCGATTTCGGAACAGCCTTGGATATTGCCGGAAAAGGAAAAGCAGACCCAGAGGGGATGATCAAGGCGATAATGCTGGCAGCCAGACTGACTAAATCTTCAAAGAACTTAGAAAAGGTCTGGTCTGACTAAAAGGATTAGATGAAAGATATCCTCATAAAATTGCAAGGTGTTTCCAAAATCTATGATGGCTGGAGAAACGCTCTAAAAAATGTAGATTTAGAAATAGAAAAGGGAGAATTCCTTTTTCTGGTTGGACCAAATGGGGCCGGGAAAACTACTTTACTCAAGCTCCTCTGGATGGAGGAAGAGCCAAGCAGCGGAGTAATCTTCATAGATAAATACAATAGTCTTGAAAAGAATAAAAAAAGATTGCCAGAGCTGAGGCAAAAGATAGGCGTGGTGTTCGAAGATTTAAAGCTGATGAAGGAGAGAACCTTAGAAGAGAATCTCTCTTTACCTTTGAGGCTCTCAGGTAAAAAAGAGAAACATATCAAGTCCAGAACAGCAGAACTTTTAGGAGCATTTAATCTCTATCCCAAAAGAAAATCTTTCCCGAAGGAGATCTCGGCCGGGGAAAGGAAAAAGCTTGCCATTGCCCGGGCAGTTATTAATGAGCCTTTGATAATCCTGGCAGATGAGCCTTTTGGGGGATTGGACGAAAAGGTCACCTTTGAGATTATCGATTTTTTCAAGGAGATCAATTTAAAAGGTTCAACTGTGCTTTTGACTACTTATAGAACCGATATAGCTAAAAGTTTTAAAGGGAGGATAATCCAGTTGGAAAGGGGAGAGATAAGAAAATGAGTCTATCCTTTTTCTTAAAAGAGTCGGTCTCAGGATTTTTCAGGGAAAAAGGTTCCACCTTTACCTCTTTGGTGAGCCTGACTTTTTTCTTTTTGATCTTCGGCATCTTTCTTTTAGTAACCTACAATCTTTACACCTTCTCCCAGAAAGTAAAAAGCAGGATGGAAATAGACGTTTATTTACAAGAAGACCTTTCCCAGAGAGAGACCGGTGAGCTGAAAGATAAAATAATCAAGCTGGAAGGAGTAGACCAGGCCGTATTTCGCTCCAAGGAAAAAGCCCTGCAGGAGCTGAAAGGTTATCTGGGGCAGAATATCTTAGAAGGACTGGAATCAAATCCTTTGCCCTCTTCCTGGGTGGTAAAACTGAAGCCAGCTTATCAGAATCTGGATAAAATGGAGAAAGTCGCCACTCAATTAA
>JAUYBY010000104.1 GCA_030692925.1 Candidatus Zixiibacteriota bacterium
TTTTCAAAATACTCTTTCATGGCCATAGCATTATTGAATCTTTCCTCCTTTGAACCAAAGAGGATTGTGACCGTTCCCTTTTTCGCTTTGCTTTCAATCAAGCAGAGAAGGGTGGAGTTAAACTCCGCCCCTACGCGGCTACTTTGATCCTTTAAGCCCTTGAACTTTTTTTACTCCGGCCCGATTTCTTTCTTGAAAGCCTCGGCTAACTTCGCACCCCAGTTGTCCAGAGCGATTAATTTGCCGAAGAAGAATCTCAACACCGGTGGCTCCTCCACGAATTTCAATCCCTTGACCAGATCCCGGTTCTTATGCAGCCAGATCAGACGGTCAACCACATATTCGATCTGGGACATGGTGTAAACCCTTCTGGGAATTGCCAGCCGGGCTAATTCTAAATCTGAAGGAATCTCCTGTTTTGTGTCCGGATCCCGGTCTACTGAGATAGTGCCCCTTTCCATGCTTCTCACACCGGATGCTATATAAACTGCCGCAGAGAGAGCACCGGCTGGATATTGAGACCAGGGTATGTGGGGTAAAAACAGCTTGGCATCCAGATGGCAGGCAAGACCTCCTGGTGGGGTAACCACCGGGATTTTATTTTCGATAAGCCTCTCTGCGAAATATTTTACAAACTCAGCCGCACTTCCAGCCACGTTCACATCTGTCATCTCCCTTAATCCAACTGCCATAGCCTCGATCTCTTTTGTGGACATCCCTCCATAGGTCAAAAATCCCTCGTAAACTGGAAGCCAGGGCTTTAAATCCTCATAATATTTCTTGTTGTTGGTGGCGATGAAACCGCCTCTCACGCAACTGCTCTTTCTACCTGAGAGATAGAAAATATCCACATAGCTCATCAACTCTGTGATTATCTCCTGAATCGACTTATTCTCATACCCTTTTTCTCTTTTCTTTATGAAGTAGGCATTCTCCGAGATCAAGCTTCCGTCGAAAACCAGGAAGATATTATTTTCTGCAGCGATCTTCTTTACCTCTCTTAAGTTCTCCATTGAAAAAGGCTGTCCTCCCAGTAGATTGGTGGTCGCCTCCATTCTGATAAAGGATATCTTATCCCTGCCGTACTTTTTTATTACGTCCCTGAACTTCTGTAAATCTAAATTCCCCTTAAAAGGGTTGGTGCTCTGGGTATTCAATGCCTCGTCCCTGTAGATCTCCAGCACTCTCCCGCCAGCCAGCTCAAAATGAGCTCTGGTGGTGGTGAAATGGTAGTTCATCGGGATAACGTCACCCGGCTTGACAAAAACCTTGGCTATGAGATGTTCGGCTGCCCTTCCCTGATGAACTGGCAGAACGAAGTCAAACCCCAAGACGTCCTTTATGGAGCTGGCTAACTTATAGAAACTCTCGCATCCAGCATAGGCATCATCTGAGACCATCATCGCAGCCAGCTGGTTATCGCTCATGGCATTGGTTCCGCTGTCAGTCAGCATATCCAGGAAGATATCTCTTGTTCGCAGGGAGAAAGTATTATAACCGCCTTCCTCAATGGCTTTGAGTCTCCGCTCAACTGGCACCAGATAGCTTTTCTGCACAATTCTCACCTTGTGCATCTCCACGGGAATCTCTTTCCCGTTGGACAACTTCACTATCATCTGAACCTCCTTATATGGTTTGAAGTTTTTGATTGTGTTATTTGTCGATTTTTCTCAGTATTCAATCATCATTCCAACGATAATGTATGCTTAATTTATCTTTTCCTGCTGAAAAATCAACTACAATTGTTTATGTGAGGAGACTAAAAGACTCTGGTTTTGTAGCGGAATTCTTCAGAGTTCCATTTCCCCCTGGTAGGTCAGACATTCCTGTCTGACCTTGGGGAACAGACAAGAATGTCTGTTTTACCGGTTTTTGTGGCGGAAGGCTTCAGTCATCCATCAAAATGTAGTTGCCCAATTCATTGGGCATTTCTTTGCTCGATGAATCGAGCAACTACAATACATAGGCAAAACTAAAGTTTTACACTCCATAATCCTTTTTCCAAATCAAACGCCTTCTGCATTATCTTCTTATCTTCTGTAACTTTCCCTTTCTCAAAAAAACTATGTGCATACAGAATCTTATCAACATATTTTACATTCGCCCATTTGAAAAAACCTAACAGGGGAATCAGAGCATAATCAAAACGCTGTTTTTCACCTGCGACTAAGATGATTATTCCCTTTCTTTTCTTTTTTAATCTCGATTTGAAAAAATATCTATTTCTCTTTTTGACCAGAGGGGTCAGGCAGTTGCATCTATCTAAGAATAGCTTCATCTGGGCTGAAACTGTGTCAAAGTAAATTGGTGAGCCTAAGACTAAGACATCTGAGCTTTTTAGCTTGAAGTAAACCTCAGCCATATCATCCTTAATAAAACAAAATCTCGGCTCAGGATTTTTGCCGCAGGATTTGCAAGGAGAAATATTTAATTTATCCAAATATATAATCTCAGTTTTACCCCCTTTACTTCCAGTCCCTTTCAAAACCTGTTGAATCAATAAATCCACATTCCCGTTTTTAATCGGGCTACCTGAAATCCCTAAGACTTTCATATTGCTGTTCTTCTTTCTTTTCTCCCTTGACGGGATGGAACAAAAAGGAAGGGCGGAGAACCCGTGAGGGCATTTCGCCAAGCTCAACTATCTCCGCCCCCCCCAACGCAACTCTTTTCCCTAATACCTACCACCTATCACCTAAATCCTACTTCGACATCTTCTTCAGCGGTGCGCCACAGCACTTTCCTGCCTTGCTGGACTTATACCCGCACTTCACGCACTTGTAAGAAGCTTTTTTCTTCGCTGGCATTTTTCTCACCTCCTTTTAAGCAGGGCTGGTCCGCCAGAGGCGGACTGCCTACGCTAGGTATGGAATAAAAAAGCTTTCGTAGGTCGGGCACCCCTGCCCGACTATTATGTAACTATTACGTGCCGCCAGGTCCCCTGACCTGGCTAGAGGATACCACTCTTAAATCTTTTGTGAAAGGATAATCATCCTCGGAGAATCAACTGAATAGGGTGATTTATCTTTTTTTCCATAGGTCTGGATGACTCTCAAACCAGCTTTTTCCAGAAGGTAAACCAACTCCTGGAGGGTATAAAGCCTGAGCTCAAACCAGATATTCCTCTCGCCTTTTTTGTCTATTAAAGTCTTATAATTTTTCATCCGGTTAGTCATCAAATCCAGACTATTCTCTTCTAAAACCAGAGTCCCGTCCTCTAATTTCTCCCAGTCTTTTAGTCTAAAATTTTTCACCAGATAATCCCGGTTTATGATATCCAGGAGAAATTTACCTTCTTTTTTCAGGGAATTAGACACGCCTTTGAGGACTTCGAAGTTCTCCTCGTCTGAGAAAAATCCAAAACTGGTGAAATAGGAGATGACTCCGGCGAAGTGGTTTTCAAAAGGGATTTTCCTCATATCCCCGACTAAAAATTCAATTTGAAGATTCTCCTTTTTTGCCTTTTCCTCAGCCATATGAATAAACTTCTCAGTATAATCCAGACCGCTCATATCATATCCCTTCTTTGCAAGCGGAATAGCATGCCTTCCAAAACCACAGGCTAAATCTAAGATCTTGCTTCCTGCAGGCAGGTTTAGAACCTCGACAATGAAATCGACCTCTGCTTTAGTCCTTTCCTCAGTTAGAAAAGGCAGATAGATTTCCAGGTAATCTTCCTTGAAAAACTCATCATACCATGCCATGACTTTCTCTCTAATCTGTTAGCCCGATCTTCACTTTTAAGTGTCCGCCAGGTCCCCTGACCTGGCGGGAGAGCACTATCGGGTCAGTCCCGCCGTTGGCGGGACGACAGCCACCTGTGCTTGCCAGGTCCCCGACCTGGCAAGTAAATCGTTCTTAGTCTGTTAAACCTATCTCAACCTGCTCAGATCTCAAAGGTGGAGAACTGTTTAAAATCCCTTCTATATAATATCTTCCGCCCAAAACCCATCTTCTCTGGTTATCTTTAGTATCCCATTCTGCCTTAAAGGTCCAGACTTCTTTTGGATAGATGGAAAGTCTAAGCTCAGCTTTCTCGAAAACTTTGTCATAAGACCATCTCCAGACCTCCCATCCTTTTCTGTAAATTTTAAAATCGAAAAGCTGGTTTGAATCGAAATTCAATCTGACCACCTCATCGGAGACATTCTCGATCTCCAATTTCAAATCCACAGGTCCGCCTAAAGGGTAGCCTCTATCCTGGGTTAAGACCCGGATTCTTATTCTTTTGTAAGGGTTTTCTTCTGGATTTTCAGTCTGTGGAGGGTGATAAAGTGGCGTGCATTCAAAGATTGAAAACAAGACGAGCCAAAAGCAGATTCTAACTGGTTTGAGCAATCTCTTCTCCTTTAGAAAAATGCTCTAAATCTTTTTTCCGGCTTTTCGAAAGGTACATCTCCAAGATAAGAAAAATTAAAGCCAGCCACAAGAAATTTCTGCTTAGCTCTTTTCCATACCTGGTCCTCAGGACCTCCTGGTCCAGAGCCTGGTCAGGTCCTATCACCAGTAGATTAGGGCTATCCTTTAGATTATTTTTTAATTCTGCCTCTGTTAACGGCTCAAAGTCTGAATCCCGGGTATCTAAATTTACTGCAATCTGGTCAATGACCTCATCCCCGGATTGAAGCTTATAAATCCCCGGTTTTTTCATCTCGTCAAGTTTCAAGACAAGTTTATCTTTGAAAGGTTCCGGGATTAAAGCGACTTTAAAATTATCCGGGTCAACCAGCTCTACTTTCCCGATTTTTGGAGACTCAAACTCCTTTCTGATTTTCTCGCCCACTAAAAATTCTTCTGAGGAAAAAAGACTGGAGCAAAGATATTCAACTGAGCGGCGTATAAAAGGCACGAAAATCGTATGCTCTCCTAAATCCGAGAACTCCGGTTCATACGAGCTCAAAAAAGCTAATACCTTGCCTGAGCCGGAAGAGCTTTCGAGTAAAGCTGGAACGCCAGAGCTGAAATTCGCCAGGACCTTGGCTTTTTTTCCGGGAGTAACCTCATAAATGGAGAAAAACTTTAGCTGCGGGAATTTTGTTTTATCTAGCCCCTTATAAGGCTGAAATACTGGGTGAAAAAGGTCCATCTTCTCTAAGGTCAAAAAACCCTGACCTTTCCCTGAAAAATCTGATTTACCTTTCAAGGTAGAATTAAGATACTTTCTGCAGACTTCAGCATAAACATCTTCTTCACCTTTGCCAAAGAAGAACAAAACCCCTCCGCCAGAGTTCAAAAATTTATCTAACCTTTTTAAGTCCTCTGAACCTATTCCTGAAAGGCTGGAAAAGACTATCACCTGATAATTTGAAAGCTCTGCCCTGGAAAAGAATTTCGAGTCGATTTGAGTGAGTTCGATCTGGTTTTTTCCTTCACCTTTCGGATTTAAGGCTAATCTTAAATAATCTTCTTTTCCCCCTTTATCTTCCACTAAAAGAACCTCGATCTTTTCCGGAAGGTTAAAGGCAAAAAATCTTTTGTTGTCTGCCAGAAGGTTGTCATCTGAAATTTCCACGTAACCTGAATGCAGTCCGGCTTCAATAGTCTGCTGGGTGAAATCAAATTTCTTCTCCTCTCCTCCTTTGAGGTCCAGATTCGTCTGGCTCACTCTCTTCCCATCCAGGTACAAACTTAGAAGTAGACTTTGGACAGGTTTCTGGCTATAATTGACAACCACCCCTTTTATCTCAAAAGGGGTCTCTTTTTCTAAGGCCCCCTCGACTTCGATTTTCTTTATGCCCCAGTTTTCTTTCAGTTCATCTGACAATCTGACAAGGAAAAGTTTCATTCCCTTATCTTTAAAAATCTTATTCCATCTTTCCAGAAAAGGAAGCTCCCTGTTTTTTAATTCCGTGAACAAATAAATCTCTTTATTCTCATTTTTAGATTGAGCCAAAAGGTCAAACCCTGCTTTTGAACCCCGATCTAAGTTCGCTGGCTCGAAAGTTAGCTCTGTCTCTCGTAGAGCTCTGGAGATAAGGGATGAGTCAAAAGTGGGATAGAATAAAAATTTCTGAGGTATAGAATTATAGGTGACAAGGTAAAGCTCATCTCCTTCTTGGTAAGTTTTTAAAAGTTCTTCACCTTTTTTTAATGCCAGGGATAAAAGGCTCCCCTTTTTTGTCTCGTATCCCATCCGGTAGGAATTATCTATCAAAAAAAGTAAAGAGCTTTTGGCGTTTGCACCGAGTTTAGACGCAAACCCGGTTCTGGCACTTGGTCTGGCAAAAGCTAAGACTACAAAAAGGATTATTAAGGAACGGATTAAAAGAAGAATCAGGCTTTTGATTTTTATCGCTCTTAACCGGGTCTTCTCTAAGGATTTCAGGAATATTAAGGACGAGAAGTCTATTTTCTTGACTCTCTGCCTGGAAAAAAGATGGATTGAGATCGGGATGGCAACAGCCAAAAGAGCCCAGAGGAGTGTGGGGTATAGAAAACTGAACATCTATTCCACCGATTTAAGCCTTTCCTGAGCCAGGTTTTTTTCACTCAGGCCTGAGGGGAGCAACAGCACCTGCTGGAAATAGGCTTTTGCTTTATCTTTTTCCCCTTTTTGCTGGTAAGCTTCGCCCAGCTTAAGATAGATTTCCCCTAAGTATGCAGGCCTGTCTTCTATAAATTCAGCTAACTTCAGGGGAACCAGGGCTGAATCAATTGCTCCTAAGGATAGATATATCTCACCTATTTTAAGATAAGGGTTGGCGGAGATTGTTTTTTCAGAGGAAAGATAATAATTGGAGTACTGCAGGGCAGAATACAGGTTCTGCTGCGCTTTGATAGTGTCTTTTTTCTCTGAATAGACCTTTGCCAGACCTGAATAGATTTCCACCCAATCCAGAGCAGAGGGATTTAACTTTTTAGCTTTTTCAAAATCCTCTTTAGCCTTATCTAACTGGCCTTCACCTAAAAGGATTTCCCCTAATTTGGTCCAGGGCGAAGCATAATTTGAATCGAGTTTGATAGCTTTTAGATATTCGGTTTGAGCTGAGTCCTTTTGACCCTGAAGAAGATACAGGTTTCCCATGATAAAATGGTCACCTGGATTAAGGGTATCGATCAGAGACATCTGCCCATAGTAGGTCTGAGCACCTTTATAATCCCCCAAGGAGAAATAGGCTCCTGCGAGCTTATTCATTATCCTCAGTATATTATTTTTTTCCGAATAACCAGCATAGACGGCGAGCACATCCTTATAAGGATCGATCGCCTCGCTGTAATAGCGGTAATTCACCTTCCTGTCTGCTAAAGATTTTAAATCATCCTCGATCGGCTTATACCGGTCAAGAAAAGAAAGCCATTCTTTTTCCATCTGGACAAGGGTCTTGGAATAGACTTCTTTAAAGGCTTGGTCGAAAGTAAGGTCTGTGGCAAGGTTATAAAATTTCCTGAAGTTATCCATATTATAGGCATCGATAAGATAGCTGATAAAAGAAGATGCCTCAATCAAGGCTATATCTACTGGGGCCTGACGATAATCTTTGCTGATTTTGAGCCTGGATAAAGGAATAAGCTCTCCTTTGTCTTTAAGCTTCTTAGCATAATAGTAGCCCATGCCAAGATAGCCTGAAGCACCTTCAGCCACAAAAGCAGGGGCATAACCCCAGTACTCATACAAAAGTAAAAGCAGAGGTCCGGGAAAATCCACACTTTCCTTATCCTTATCAAAAAGCACGTAGATTTTATGCTTGCTGGGATCCAGACTCAAATTCAACCTCGGATCCCAGATCGCCTCAGGGATCTCGCAGGGACAAATGAAGTAATCGATCTTCAATGTCTGGGGATAGGAGAAGCTAAAGTAATGTTTAATCTTTTTGTAATCTAACTCTAAGTAGTTTCTATTCATATTAAAAAAATAATCTGCCAAGGAGTTCTCCATATAAGTTATGGCGAAATGCACTACCTTGTTGTTGTATAACCAGAGGGAATCAGTCAAAAGGTAATTGCAGGAATCCTCTTTTTCGAGATAGCCTGATGGGGTAAGCTCCAGCTTGAAAACCCGCTTATCTTTTAACTTAATCTCCTTAATTGAATAGGTGTGACCGATTCCGATCAGAGTCTCCTTGAAAATCCTCTCCAGGTCCGGGGCTAAGGTTAAAAGGGTAAGGCTGAGGCTTAAACTGGTGGTGTCAATTTTCTGAAAACCTAAATTCAGGGTGAAGTTCCCCATAAAAAGGGTTGATTTGACCCCTTCTTTGACTTCGATCTTCCTTTCATCCACTGTAACGAAGCTGGTGGAATCTCCTTTAATCCCCTCTTTTAGTTTCAGATTTGCCTGAAGATAAGCCGCAGCAAAGGAACTGGACAAATTTAAACCTGAAATGAGAAGAACGAAAAGGATCATGGTTTTAATTTTCATAAGGTCATCCTTTATATAAGCTCCTTAATGTGGCTAAGTTTTTCTTATCCCAGTCATCTTCTTTGGGAGTCTCTAAGATTTTTGGAATTTTCTCAAACCTTTTATCATTTAAGATCAATTTGAAAGCCTCCAGTCCAATGAACCCTTTTCCGATATGTTCGTGCCTATCAACCCTGGTCCCGAAATCTTTTTTAGAGTCATTGATGTGGAATGCTTTTAATCTGTTCAAACCGATCACCTTATCAAACAGCTTGAAGGTTGCCTCATAAACTTTTTTATTCCTGATATCGTAACCAGCTTCAAAAGTATGAGCAGTATCATAGCAAACCCCGACTCTCTGGTTCTCTTCAGTCAGATCTATGATCTGGGCTATCTGTTCGAATTTATAACCTATACTGCTACCCTGGCCAGCAGTGGTTTCCAGACATATTTTTACCTTAAAGTTTTTGCTTTTAGAATGAACCCAGGATAAAGATTCTGCAATTTTTTTTATCCCTACTTTTTCATCCGGATTTGAACCGGGGTGCATAACCAAATAGGGAAGACCCAATTTCTCTGAGCGGGTCAACTCCAAAAGGAGCGTTTCTCTTGATTTCTGCAGAAGCTCTTTATCACTTGTGCCAGTATTTATCAGGTATGAATCATGCCCAACTACCGGACTGATCCCGGTATCCTTCTGAGCCTGCTTGAACTTTTCGATATCCTCATCTGTCAGCTCTTTTGCTTTCCACTGGTTGGCGCTCTTGGTGAAAATCTGAATGGTAGTGCATCCAACCTCTTTTCCGAAATAGAGAGAGTTAAAAAAGCCTTCAGCTATCGACATATGCGCACCAATTAAAAGCATAATTCCTCTATTAATTTTTGGAGTGCATTGACCATGTCAATGCCTCCACGCATCCAGATGGATGCACTCCAAGATTTCCCTCCCTCGAAGGCCGATAAAAGCCTTACGGTCCTACGGAGGCTTCGCTCCTCGTAGAGGAGGGAATAAAAGGGAGGGTGAAACCATTCTTATTTTCCCCTCTCCCTGACCCTCTCCCACAAGCCGATAAAGCATTACGGCTCGTAGAGGGGAGAGGGAACCACTCTTTTACTAAGCTTTTTACCACAACCTCTGCCTTTTGTTCAAATAAGAAAACAAAGCCTTATCATAGGGAACCGAGGTATCCAATAGAACATAATCGATCAGGCTCTCCCTGCATTCCAGGGTGTATTTGTCCACAAGCTCTTTCAGCCTGTTCTGATACTCTTTTCTTATCTGCCAGGGTGAGGTCATTAT
>JAUYBY010000032.1 GCA_030692925.1 Candidatus Zixiibacteriota bacterium
ACCTTATGAACAAAAAGAAAAAGGTGCCCAAAATGAAAAAAAGCTACTACCAACTAAAACATGAAAATCCGAGAAACTGATCTGTAGGACAGGACATTTTAACTTTGCAGAAATTAGGACATTTTAATCTTGCTATAACAATCTCCCAACTTTTTATTGACAACTCCTTGATTTTACACTAAATTAGTTAAGTTTTGAAAAGCTCTTCCGCATAGACGAAATTCGCTTCAGGAGGTTAAGAAATTGAACTATGCAGTGATTTTAGCCGGGGGGAGAGGGGAGAGGTTCTGGCCCCTTTCCAGGGGAGGTCATCCCAAGCAGTTATTAGAGATTACCTCAGATAAGACTATGCTTCAGGAGACCATTGACCGGATCAGCGATTTTATACCGATTGAGAGAACCCTGATCGTTACCGGGCAGAATTTAGAAAATCCCATTCTGGAAAAGATTAAAGTACTCAAGGAAAAAAACCTTTTGATAGAGCCGGAGGTCAGGAATACCTGTATGGCAATAGGAGTTGCAGCGGTTCACCTCAAAAAAATCGACCCATCAGCAACGATGATAGTCCTTTCCTCTGACCATTACATCCAGACCAAAGAAAAGCTACAAAAAGTTTTGAAAGTGGGAGCAGAAGTAGCTAATCAGGGAGAAAATCTCATTACCATAGGCATTGTTCCCTCCCGGGCCGAAACCGCATATGGATATATCGAGTTTTCTGACCTCTTCACCTCTATAGACAACATAACGGTATATCGGATTGACCGTTTCAAGGAAAAGCCGAACCGCATGCTGGCGCAGGAATATTATTATGACCGAAAACATCTCTGGAATAGCGGAATTTTTATCTGGACCGTGGATACGATCCTCAAAGCTCTGCAGAGGCATATGCCAGCTCTTTATCAGGAGTTAGACCTGTATGCCAGGGAAATAGGGACCAAGAACCAGGAACAGGCTTTAAAAACCTTATATGCAAGAGCAGAGAATATCTCCATCGACTGCGCGGTTTTGGAAAAAGCGGAAAATGTTTTGACCATAAAGGCGGATATAATCTGGGACGATATCGGCTCCTGGCTGGCTCTGGAAAGGATCAAACAAAGGGACCGGGAGAACAATGTCATCATCGGCAAAGCCCAGGTTACCGGGACTTATGAGACCACCATCGTCAACGACGGGTCTGGGATAATAGCCACCCTGGGAGTTTCAGATCTGGTTATCGTCAGAACCGGAGACATTGTTTTCGTGGCGCATAAAACCAGGGTTCAGGATGTCAAAGAACTTCTTCAGAAATTTGCCTCGGATAAAAACCTGGAAGAGTATCTCTAAAATCACTTTTTTCATTCCCAGGGATCCGTTTGACGGATGATAAAAACCGAGATTTTAAAATTCTCTGCGGATAATCGGAATAAACCATTACTGCAACGGGCGGCTGAACTAATAAGAAGCGGAGGGGTGATCGCTTTCCCTACAGAAACAGTTTACGCTTTAGGTGCCGATGCGATGAACGAGCGGGCAGTGCAGAGGGTTTTCCACCTGAAAAAAAGAATGTCCGGAAAACCGATTGCTATTTTTCTTCCAAAACTACAGGATTTGAAAAGATTTGTAAAAGAGATAACTCCCTCAGCCAGTAAATTGATCAAAGAGTTGTGGCCGGGTCCCTTGACTTTAATCTTCAAATCCAGATCCGATCAGATGACTTATCTTACCGGGAAAGAGGGGAAATTAGGAGTAAGGGTGTCCTCTTCAAAGTTAGTGCAATCGCTTTTAAGTCTAGCCAAAACTCCTATTACTGCAACCAGTGCCAATCTTTCAGGGGGTAGAGAGCCAGTTTCTGCAGAGGAGGTCTTAAAAGATTTTGACGGAAAAATTGAGCTGGTTGTGGATGGAGGTCTTTCCGAAGAGACGATTCCTTCAAGTGTAGTTGACGTGTCCGGGGATATGCCAATTCTTCTCAGAGAGGGTCGTATCTCTTTTGAGGAAATAAAAAAAGTGACTCCGGAGCTGGAGAGAAAAAAATAGTGATGGAAAATAAAAAGCCTGAATTTAAAATCTTATTTGTCTGTACGGGAAATACCTGCCGCAGTCCAATGGCTGAAGGGATTTTAAAAAAGCTCTTGGCTGAGAGAGGGATTGATAATATAAAGGTCAGCTCAGCCGGAACTCAAGCCCTGGATGGTTACCCGGCTGCCCCTTTTACTATTGAAGCTACCAAAGTCTGGGAGATAGACCTGAATGAACATTCCTCTAAAAAGCTCAGCCTGGATGTGTTGAAAGAATCTGACCTTGTCCTGGTTATGTCGATCGAGCATTTAAAGCATATAGAAAAAATGGATCGGGGTTCCTTAGACAAGACTTACCTGTTAAAATCGTTTCCTTTCAAGAACGAAGATGATAATTTAGCAGTTAAAGACCCGATCGGAGGTTCTTTAGAAGAATATAACCTATGTTTTTTAGAATTAGATGAGGAGATAAGGAGAATACTGCCGGAAGTTATCCGGGTTTTCGAGAAAAAAAATGAGGAAAGTAATTAAATCTCCGAATAGAAAATATTTCCTGTTTTGGTTATTTTTTTTAAGCTTCGTTTTAACTGGTTCTTTTAAGAGTTTAAAGGCCCAGGGAGTTCTAGGAGAAACTTTAAGCGTGAAAGACACTCTTCAGTTGAGAGATACACTTTCGGTTCCACAGGTCACGGATACTCTGGGAAAAACCCCGGTTCCAGTTGACACCCTGAAGACCGAAAGGGAAGTGCCCAACTTTTCCTTTGGAGTCGGGGAGAGGCTGAAGTTTAAGGTCAGGTGGGGACCCATCAAAGCAGGTAATGCAACCATGGAGATTCCGGAGATAATAGAATACAACGGAAGAAAATGCTACAGAATCGTCTCCACGGCCGAGTCAAGCAAATTCTTTTCTGCATTTTTTAAGGTCAGAGATCGCGTGGAATCTATTACAGATGTGGAGGGACTTTATTCTCTCCATTTTGAAAAGCACATTAGAGAAGGTAAATTCCAGTCAGATAAATTTGTCGATTTTGACCAGCAAAATCATCTGGCTTTAACAGATAAAGACACAATTCCCGTGCCCCCTTTTGTGCAGGACGTGCTTTCCGCTTTATATTATGTCAGAACCCAGCCCCTGGAGATAGGGAAATCAGTTTTCGTAGACAACCATACGGATAAGAAGAACTACCCTTTGGAAGTGAAAGTCTTAAGAAAAGAAAGGGTGGAAGTAGATGCTGGCACTTTTGACTGCGTGGTGGTTCAGCCGATACTTCAAGCTGCAGGTGTTTTTGAGCAAAAAGGGACTCTGACTGTCTGGCTGACAGATGATCAGAAGAAGATGCCGGTTTTAATGAAGAGCAAAGTGATGATTGGCTCCATAACCACTGAGCTTACGGATTATCGTCTGGGCAGGGTAGGAGAAGAATAAGAATGTCTCTTTACAAACAGATAGATTTAACCAGGATCAAAACCATTCCGCTTTCTTCAAGGAAAAGCAAGACTCAGGTGAAAGATTTTGCACAGCCAAGCTCAAAAAATGATAGAATAGACGATTTCCTGAGACGACTCCCCAAGTATTTTAAGGTAAACGACTTATATGAGCTTCTTAAAGCTATACGTCAAGCAAAGGACGAGGATAAACCTGTAATATTTATGTTTGGCGCCCATATAGTTAAATTGGGTTTGTCTCCGATTATCATTGATTTGATGAGGAATAAGTTTATAACTCTGCTTTCCACCAATGGAGCCGGAGCAATTCATGATTTCGAGATAGGTATGTGGGGAAAAACCTCAGAGGATGTAAAAGAAGGTCTGAAGAGAGGCACCTTTGGTATGTCTGAGGAAACCTCCAGGCTTTTCAACCAGATTTCCAAATGTGCCTTCGACTCTGAGCAAGGGCTGGGTGAGAACATAGGTCAATATCTCTTGCAGAATAAAGGCAAGTTCAGAAAATACAGTCTCCTGGCTGCGGCTTACGAGCTTAAAGTCCCGGCAACAGTACATGTTGGTATAGGAACGGATATTGTGCACCAGTCTCCTCATTTTGATCCAGCCGCAACCGGAAGAGCAACTTTCACCGATTTCAAAATTTTAGCAGAAGAGATTTCAAGGCTTCATAATGGTGGAGTAGTCCTGCATTTTGGTTCTGCCGTGATTTTGCCTGAGGTTTTCTTAAAAGCTCTTTCAGTTGCGCGTAATATAAAGGGAAAAGTGGAGAATTTTACCACAGCCAATTTCGATATGATTCAGCATTATAGGCCCAATATGAATGTTGTCTTACGACCCACCCAGGCAAGTGGAAAGGGGTACTCTTTTACCGGCCATCACGAGATTATGCTGCCCCTTTTAGCCTGGGCTTTAAAGGCAAAGTAAGACGTGAGAAGTGAGACGTGAAACGAAAAAAACGGCATTGGAGTGTAAAACTTTAGTTTTACCCACGACTTCAAATCGGATCGATAGAATGGAATCCGTTCAGATAAACCTGAAGGTTTATACTCCAGTTTGAATATAAAAGGAGAGGTATAAATGGCAAGGTTAGTAGAATGCGTTCCAAATTTCAGCGAAGGTAGGAGAGCTGAGGTGATCGAGGCTATTTTAGCTGAGATCAAATCAGTCGAAGGGGTAATGCTTTTAGATAAGGAGATGGATAAGGACCATAATCGTGCGGTAATCTCATTTGTGGGAGGTCCCCAGGAGGCTAAAACTGCGGCTTTCAAAGCAATTGCCAGGGCGGCTCAGTTGATAGATATGGATCAGCATAAAGGTGAGCATCCCCGGATGGGAGCAACCGACGTGGTACCGTTTGTACCGATCTCTGGGGTAACTATGGATGAGTGCATCACTTTAGCCAGGGAGTTAGGTAAAGAAGTTGGAGAAAAACTGGGCATTCCGGTTTACCTGTATGAAGCCGCAGCCACCCGTCCGGATAGAGTGAACTTAGCTGATGTACGCAAGGGGGAGTACGAAGGCATTAAAAAGGAAATCGAAACCAATCCTGACAGAAAACCTGACTACGGACCGTCTAAGCTCCCTAAGGCAGGAGCTACTGCGATAGGTGCACGTATGCCTCTGATCGCCTTCAATGTTTACCTGGGAACAAGGGACGTAAGCATAGCCAGGAAAATTGCCAAGGCGATCAGGTTCTCCACCGGAGGCTATAGATACGTGAAAGCTCTGGGCTTTGAGATCAAGGAAAAGGGACTGGTTCAGGTTTCGATGAACCTGGTCAATTACAAGGAGACGCCTATCTACAGGGTATTTGAGACGATCAAGAGGGAGGCTGAAAGACATTCAGTTCCGGTGATTTCCAGCGAGATAGTCGGACTTACCCCACTTGAAGCCCTGGTGGACGTTTCTGATTTTTATTTGAAATTCGAAAACTTCAACAAAGGACAGGTCTTAGAAGAAAAGCTGATGACTTTTGCGGGAAAACAGCAATCAGGACTTTCAGATTTTATGGATGAAGTCGCGGCTGGGACTCCAGTGCCTGGAGGTGGAAGTGTAGCTGCCGCTTCAGGCGCCTTAGGCGCGAGCCTGGTCTCTATGGTTTGCAGGCTGACCATAGGAAAGAAAAAATACCAGGAATTTGAAGAGGAGCTTAAGAAGGTCTTAGAGGAGTCTGAGAAACTACGTCAAGAATTAAAAGAGTTAATCATAAAAGACGGCGAGAGTTTTACCATGGTTTTAGATAGTCTCAAGCTTCCTCAGAACACTCCGGAGGAACAGACCAGAAGGCTTGTGGCGATTCAGGAAGCATATAAAGAAGCAGCCCTGGTTCCCTTGAGAACAATGGAGAAATCCTTAGAGGTTTTAAAGCTTTCCCGCATAGTAGTGGAGAAGGGGAACGTAAACACTCTGAGCGATGCCGGAGCCTCAGCCATTATGGCTAAAGGTGCCTTGGAAGGCGCGCTTTTGAACGTAAAGATAAATCTAAAATCGATTGAGGATCAAACTTTCGCATCTGAGCTGAAAAATAAGTCCGAATTTATCCTTTCAGAGTCTCAAAGGCTCAAACAGGAGATAGATACTCTTCTGCAGGAGAAGCTATAGGTGGAGAAAAAATATATAGATTTGCATATCCATACTACCGCCTCAGATGGCTTTTTGACTCCTGAGAAGGTGGTGGAGCTGGCTAAGGAGTTGAATCTATCAGCCATTGCCATTGCAGATCATGATACCGTTGACGGGTATGAAAGCGCCAAAGGTAAAGCAGAGGAATCAGGCGTTGAGCTAATCCCGGCAGTGGAACTGAGCCTTTCTTATCAGGGTAGGGATTTTCATCTCCTGGGATATCTGATCAATTGTGATGATCCTGCCTTCAAAAAGAGGATCGAGGAGTTCAGACAGGAGAGACTTTCCAGAGGGGAGAAGATGGTGGAGAAATTAAACGAGTTAGGAGTGGCATTGCGCATGGAAACAGTTAAGGGGATAGCCAAGGGTGCTTCAGTAGGAAGGCCTCATTTAGCAGATGCACTGCTCAAAGAAGAATATGTCAGATCATATAATGAAGCCTTTGCGCGCTATTTAGGTTACCATGCACCAGCCTATGTGCCGAAAAAATATTTGACACCGGCGAAAGGGATTGAGCTGGTTCATCAAATCCAGGGACTGGCCATCTTAGCCCATCCGGGAACTGCTCATCAGGATGAGCTTCTGCCCGATTTTCTGGAGATGGGGATAGACGGGATCGAAGCCTACCATTCACAATATGATCGCTATCAGATTGACCATTATATCAACCTGGCTAAGAAGTTTGGAATACTTTACACCGGCGGCTCGGATTGTCACGCCAGAGCTGATATGGTGTTGATGGGAAAAGTCAAAGTCCCTTACCGCTGTCTGGAGATGTTAAAAAAAGCAAAACAAAAGAAATTTGGAGGTTAAGGCAAAATCTCATACAATTGTCGCCCTGAGCGAAGCGAAGGGTCTTAGATTCTTCTCCCGCCTTTGGCGGGATCAGAATGACATTGAGTTTACAACTGTCATGTTGAGCGAAGCGAAACATCTATAGATACAAATACCATTAATAAAAGGAGCCAGAATGAAAAGGCCAATATTTTTACTTATCTTATTGTTATTTGCTGTTTCAGCTTACGGCAAAGAATTTACCCAGGCTTATGAGGATAAGCTCATCCAGGATTTAAAGGGAATTTATACTCAGGAAGCCATTAAAACTCCGGATAACCCGACCGGCCATCCTGTGGATGCCACTCCCATAATCCTTCAGGCAAGACATGATTTCCCTTTTTTGAGTGCAGAGACTAAGAAGGCGTTATACCCTCTTTTCTCCAGACCGAGTTTGGAGCTTGCTTATGATTCTCCCAGCGGTCGTTTCAAGATTCATTATGACACCTCTGGAATTAATAAAGTGCCTGCACCTGATGCCAATACTAATGGAACTCCTGATTATGTAGAAAACTGTGATTCGATTTTAGATTATGTTTGGGAAAAGGAAACTGATACCCTGCAGGGTTTAGGGTATTTCCCTCCGCCCTCAGATGGCTGGTATCCTTTTTACTTTGATAATGGAGGGGATGGGAAATATGATGTTTATCTTTTAAATTTAGGTTTAAGTTATTTAGGGGCAACTTATCCAGAAACTACTCAAACACCCGGTTCACAAATCTGGACAAGTTACATTGAGTTAGATAATGACTATTTAGGCTATCCCAATTATCATTCTCAGTATGACTGGCTTAGAGTTACTGCCGCACATGAGTTCTTTCATGCTATTCAGTTTGGCTATGATGTTTATGAGAATGAGGTAGCTGGAGAGACAGTTAAACCTTACTGGATGGAGATGACTGCTACTTGGATGGAGGATCAGGTTTACAATGAGATAAACGATTATATATATTATCTGCCAGCATTTTTTAATAAACCCTGGCTCTCCTTAAGGAACTTTGATGGATTGCATCCCTATGGTGCCTGTATCTGGCCTATCTTTTTGGGAGAAAGATTTGACAATATTAATATTATTAAAGAAATCTGGACACTCTGTTCACAAACTCCAGGAGACAATGTTTTATCTGCTACTAACACTATTTTAACGGACCTATACAGTAGCTCACTTAGCAAAGCTTTTCGAGAATTTTCTGTCTGGAACTATTTTACTGCAGATCGGGCTAATCCTTCACAATTTGGATTTTATTCAGAAGGTCCGCTCTGGTATGTTGACCCAATAACCCGCACTATTCCTATAAAAGTTGCGTTAACCAATGAGCACACTCTTTACCCGGCAACAGATACAGTCAATCAGTTGCCCCAGGACCTGGGTTCTACCTACATAAATTTCATCCCTCCATCAGACACCGGCGGACTTAGAATATATTTCGAAGGAGATCTTGGTCCAGAATGGAATTTTTCAATTATAGGTTATCAGGGAACTTCCCTTCCTCCCTGGGATACAGTTGTTGGGTTGACCACAACACCGAGCAGTATGAACGGGATGGGATTAGTTATTGCTTCGTGGCGTTTTACTGAAGTGCCGATGGTTATAGCCAGAGGCGCTACTATCTCAACCCAGAATTATCAATATAGGTCTACTGCACAGTTCGATCAGAGTCTAAATAATGGATTACTTCCGCCATCAGCAGACAAAATATATCAAAATTTTCCTAACCCGTTTGTTATAACAAATACCAACTCGACCACTAAATTCCCCCTCTCTCTGATGAGCTCCAGTGATGTCAAGCTTTTTATCTTCACGGGCTCTGGAGAACTTGTCTGGAAACATACCTGGCAAAACTTAAGCGCCGGAAATTATGATATCACTAATTTCCCTGACCCTGCATTCTTGCCCTTCCAGTGGGATGGCAGGAATCTAAACGGCGAATCTGTGGCATCCGGGATTTACCTGTATAGAATAGTGACTAACAGCACCTCGACAACTAAGAAGTTGGTAGTGGTTAATGAGAGATAAAGATTCTTCGTCCCGTGCTGGGGACTCAGAATGGCATTTGACACAACATAATTGTCATGCTGAGTCCCGCCTCTGGCGGGACGAAGCATCTATGTATAAAAAGGCAGATTCTTCGCCCTACGGGCTCAGAATGACAGGATAAGCGTAGCGTCGGGCTTTATGCCTGACGATTCCAATTTCGTAGCGCCCGTAGGGCAAAGCGACCCTAAAAGGGTCGCACTACGAAAAACATGTATTCCGTGACCGTCGGGTCCCCTGACCCGACGGAAATGTAGTTTCCCAATTCAATGGGCTCCTTGCTCGATGAATCGAGCAACTACAATCTGAGGTCGCGCTACAAAAAAACAGAAATGACCTTCACCACAAAAAAAATAGCCAAGATGGGGGTATTCACTGCCCTGCCAATAGTCTTGAAAATCCCGATTTTGCAAATTCCGAATGTGGAATTTTTCACCTTCGTGGTTTTCACCTCCGGCTTTTTGTTGGGTACAATCGAAGGAGGGGTAGTTGGCGTGCTTTCAATGAGTATCTACACCGTGTTCAATCCATATGGTCTTGCACCGCTTCCTATAGCAGTTGCCCAGGTAATATCTATGTTCATTATAGGCGTCTCAGGAGGGGTATTTTTCTACTTGAAGCTCTTTAGAAGAGTCGCCTTAGGCACCTTTATCTGGATGGGATTGGCAGGATTGGTTCTCACTCTTCTTTACGATTTTTTAACCAATTCAGGTGTAGCCATAGTGATGGGTAGATTTCTGCCGGTTATGCTTGCAGCCATACCTTTTGCTCTGACTCACCTGATTTCCAACATCATCATTTTTGTCCTCCTGACCCCGGTTCTTTTTCGTTTAGCTAAATTAGAAAGAAGGGGGCAGTTTGTTTAAGAAGATTGTCCTCTTTTTTCTTGTCTTCTTGTATTTTTCTTCTTTTGCCCAGGCTCAGAATGACGATTCCCTTCTATCCACCCCTAATCAGTTGATGACGGATACATCTTTTGAAGAGGAAAACCTTACGGATAAAGTATGTTCCCTTTTCACCACTAACCAGATTTTCTCCTCTGAGGAAATAGAAAATTCTATTTACAGAAGTTTAGGAGATATTCTGAAAAGGAACAGGGTAGTCGACGTAACCAAATATGGACCTTATGGCCAACCAGAATATGCCACTCTCTGGGGCGGGACCTCACGCCAGTTCTTGATCTATCAAGATGAGATTTCTTTTTTCGGGCAAGCTTTATACCTGCCTCAGACCGGGGATTTTGACCTTTTTACTGTTCCGCTTGAGAATATTGAAAGTATCCAGCTTATAGATAATCCCGTGGCTAACATTCTTGGTAGGAATACTGGATTGGGTGGACTTAGGATAAAGACCAAACAATATAATACTGAGAAACCATTTTCCAGGATAAATTTCGAAAGAGGACCTTATGGATACGGAAGAACGCAGATAGAATTCGGCAATCAGTTGGCACGGAAAATCGACTTTTACTTTACCGGAGGATGGAAAAAATCAGATGGGTACGTAGCCAACAGCGATTTTGAATCTTTATACCTTACCGGCAATCTGCTTTTCAAAATGAGGGAAAACTGGAATGTTCGATTGAAAGCTTTTCATTTCGAGAATAGGACAGGGAATCCACTTCCTCACGATACTCTGTTGACCTTGAGAACAAAAGAGGATAGAACTATTTTAGACCTGAACTCGAATTATCGTTTTAAAAACAATACTTTCCTGAAATTAGAGATTTTTTATTGTGCTAACCCGGCTGAAAGTTACAACAATGGATATTTTTTGAATAGGAAAAAAACTGAAAACGAATTCTATCTGAGAGGGAGTTACGAGTTTAATTGGAAAAAGAAGACGCAAAATAAGGTAGAAGGATTCTTAAGCTGGGGTGATACAGAAATTGATGGGACAAAGAGGAACCTGCGAGAAGGATACATTTCTTATCTTGGACTCACCAGGTTTTTTGGCAAGATTGATAATTTTGGGTTTGCCAGGCTGACTTTCCAAAAAGGATTTCACTGGGAATTGTCTACTTTGTATGGAGTTTCCTATAGCCCAAGGAAAGAGCTGACTCTGTTTACCAACGTTTCGCACTCCTTAGTCAATCCCACTAATTATGATTTCTATCTGCCGAGGAGTAGTTATTCAACTCATCTCGACTCTACCTATTTCTCTTATCAAGAGTCCTATAATCGATTCCTCACCTATGAGAATCTCTTTACTATCGACGCAGGATTTTCCTGGTTGAAAAATGATTTTAAGTTGGGAAACTCGATATTCTACTCTTATGACTACAACAACATAGAATGGACTTTCTCTAAAGTAGTAAACCAGCTTCCTGCTTATACCTCCATAAGGTACCAGGTTTACCCCTCTAACCGCACGAGGAATTTATTTGGATTCGGCTTAAATCTCGACTATACTTTCTCTCCGAATTTTCAAGCGAGTCTTTCCTACGCTTACAAAAGGGCCCGTGCTGGTGACTTTTCGATACCTTACACACCTGAACACAGTTTCTTCGGATATTTTCAGTACTCGTATGAATCCACGAAAAAGGAATACGGACTTAAATTGAGGCTGGAACAGGAATATATTTCTAAAAGGTATCTGGCAGATTATAATCAGGACCGGGTCCCATTTGTTCTTCTTTTTAATTCTAAAATCACATTGAGATTATTGGATTTGCGCTTTTATTATATCATTGAGAATATAACGGATGAGGTCTACCGCACCAGAGGAGATTTCAATATGCCTGGAAGGACCTTCTGGTTCGGTCTTAGCTGGGATTTTTATGATTGAGGTTTTTTCGTAGAGCAGACCTTCAGGTCTGCTCTGAGTTTCGCAAGGCTGAAGCCTTGCGCTACATCTGTCATTGCGAGTCCATTTGGACGAAGCAATCCGTTCAGTTGTACAGATTGCTTCGTCGTCCCCGTAGGGGACTCCTCGCAATGACAATTTAAAAGTCAGGAGAAAGCAAATGAACAGGGAAGAGGCTTTGAATTTAGTAAAATCCAAGATCAAGAATAAGAATCTGATCAAGCATATGCTGGCTGTGGAAGCCATAATGCGAAGGCTGGCGGAGTATTTCAATGAGGATGTGGAGCTCTGGGGTTTAACCGGGCTTTTACATGATCTGGATTACGATTCCACAGTCAACGACTTTCCCAAACATGGTATTCTCACCACAGAGTGGCTTAAGGAATATGGGATAGATGAAAAAATCCTTTATGCTATAAAAGCCCACCCCCAACATGTGCCTGCGACTTCAAAACTGGACTGGGCCCTTTATGCTACAGACCCTTTGAGCGGGTTGATCGTTGCCGCTACCTTAATGCATCCGACTAAAAAAATAAAAAACGTGACCCCGGAGTTTGTGCTCAACCGTTTTAAGGAGAAAAGATTCGCCGCAGGAGCAAATCGAGAAGACATTAAAAGCTGCGAGAAGATGGGTTTAACTTTGGAAAAATTTGTGGAATTAGCCCTGGAAGGTATGCAGAGGATTGATGCTGAATTGGAATTGTAGTTGCCTGATTCATCAGGCTTTTTGGAGTGCACACTTTTTCCGTTCAGTCAGGTCTTTAGACCTGACTGAAAATCCTGAAGTCAGGAACAGCTCCTGACACAACATAGGAATTGTAGTTGCCTGATTTATCAGGCATATTTAATTGCCCAATAAATTGGGCAACTACATTTGACTGAAGATGCGAAAATATATACTTATATTGTTGTGCTTCTTTATATTTTGGAATACTGTCACTATTGGTTATGCTCTGGATAAACAAAAGTTTCATCGAACAGAAAAAAAAGTCAAAAAAGTCAAGGATAAATGGCTGGGTTGGGATAAAGCAGGACATCTTTTGATAAGCGCATTTTTAGCCGGCTCCTCTTATTCCATCTATTATAAGAGTTTCGACAATGACAAAAAATCGTCAATTTATTTTGCCAGCGTCTTCACCTTAAGTTTAGGAGCAGGGAAAGAGATAAGCGATATGAAAAAGCCAAAAGATAGATTCAGTTACAAAGACCTTGTTTTTGACGTGCTGGGAATCTCTGCCGGAATTCTTATTGCTTCGCAATGATCTTTTACAGATACTCCAGGCACGTATCATAACCGACCAAAATCGGATTGAATGAAGCTGAATAAGATGGAAGAAGTTAAATTAGACAAAAAAGTAGTCTTATCCTGGGGAATATACGATTTTGCCAATACTATCTTCTCTATGAATATCATCTCGATGTATTTCGCCCAGTGGATTATAGTTGACCATCACAAAGAAGACATCTTGTACAGCCTGACCTATTCTTTGTCTATGCTGATGGTAGCTTTGACTATACCGGTTTTAGGAGCAATCTCTGATGGTCGAGGAAAAAGGAAACCATATCTTTTGATTTTGACCCTGGGGTGTGTCCTGGCGACTTTGCTCATAGGGGGAATAAGCTCCAGGATTGCGAACGCAAACCTTCTGGTCTTTTCGGCTCTTTTTTTCTTTCTTGTAGCCAATTATTGTTTTGAAGGAGGACTAGTTTTCTATAATGCCATGCTGCCTGAAATCTCTACTCCTAAGAATATAGGCAGGGTATCAGGTTTTGGAGTTGCTTTAGGATATGCCGGCTCAATTATCGGGCTTCTTCTGGTTAAACCTTTTGTCTCCGGAAATTTTTTCGGGTTACAATTCGGCAGCGGTGGTAGGGAAAAAGCTTTCATTCCTACGGCAATTTTTTTTCTCCTGTTCAGCTTGCCGATATTTCTATTTGTCAAAGAGAAAGGAAACCAGAATTCCGGTGAAAAGAGAATAAAGATTAAAGAGGGTTTTCAAAAAGTCTGGAATGGAATCATTGATACCAAAAAATATCCAGGGGTCTTGCGATTCCTGATTGCCGACTATTTTTTCGAAGATGCTATAGCCACGGTGATTATCTTTATGGCAGTCTATGCTCAGGTGGTTATGAATATGGGAGATGAAGCCAAGATCCTTTTCTTCTGGTTTGCCACAACCTTTGCCATTCTTGGCTCTTTGGTGTCTGGAACGTTAAGCGACCGCATAGGTCCAAAAAAGACTTTATTTTTTGTAGTTTCAGGCTGGATTTTATCCCTATCAGTAATTATGCTCTCTACCCGACATCTCTATTTTTGGATAATGGGGCCTTTTATCGGGATTTGCCTTGGCTCCACCTGGACAGCTTCCAGGCCGCTCTTAGCTACCTTAGCTCCCAGAAATATGTTAGGACAGTTTTACGGGTTATACTCCTTGTCCGGCAGAGCCGCGGCTATCATAGGACCACTTCTCTGGGGTGGAGCGGTTTTGTTCTTGAAAAAAGATAACCCGTTGGTCAAAGGAATCATAAATTTGCTCGAAAGGATTGGATTTACTTTTTCGGATAAGGTTTTGGATACGATCCAGTATCGCTTTGGTATTTTAGTTCTGGTCCTTTTAATGATTATAGGTCTTCTGATTTTTATCAAAGTCCCGGATAAAAAAATGGAAGATTACGAACTGGTTTCAAGATAAAATGTCATTGCGAGTCCCCGTAGGGGACGAAGCAATCCATTTATTTAAAAGGGCAGATTGCTTCGTCGTCCGGATGGACTCCTCGCAATGACGGGTAAGGAGAAGGAATTTGGAGAACTGGTCTGAGGTAGTGGGGGCGATACACATCCACTCAACTGATTCGGATGGGGCCAAATCTATTCCTGAGATAGCGAAGATCGGTGATAGAATGGGACTTGACTTCCTGATCTTCTCTGACCATATGACTTTAAAGTCGTACCAGGCTGGCTTAGAGGGGTTTTATGGCAAGACTCTGGTTATAATCGGTTACGAAATCCACGATAAAGAAAACAAAAATCATTATTTGGCTTTTAACCTAAAGGAGACCTTACCTTCTGGACTGACTCCTTTAGATTATGTAAAACAAGTCAAAGAAAAAGGAGGGTTTGGAATAATTGCCCATCCAGATGAGATCCGAAAGGATTTGCCCAAATATCCTGCCTATCCCTGGACTGCCTGGGGTGCTCAAGAGTTTGATGGAATCGAAATCTGGAACCAGATGTCTGAATGGATGGAGAAATTGACCAGGTTCAACCAGGTCAAGATGCTTTTCTCCCCTCGAAAATCTCTGGATAGCCCAACTGAAAGAGTCTTGAGCAAATGGGATGAGCTGAATCTCAAAAGAAAAGTCTTTGGAATAGGAGCCATTGACGCCCACGCTCATCCATATAAATTAGGTCCTCTGAAACTTACCATTTTCCCTTATGAGGTCCAGTTCAAATCGATCCGCACTCATCTGGTTTTAGACCAGCCTTTATCCACAGATTTCGAAAAAGGGAAAGCCCAGATATTTTCAGCGCTCTTAAACTGCAACGCTTTCGCTTCAAATCACAGAAGGGGAGATGCAAGAGGGTTTCTGTTTTATGCTGAAGGTAAAAACAAACTTGCCAGGATAGGGGAGGAGATAAGTTTAGAAGAGCCACCCAGATTAATTGCCAGGACTCCGACTAAAGCGGAAATAAGATTAATTCATAACGGCAAGTTGATTATCAGGACTAAAGGAAAGGAATTAAGTTACCAGCCGAAAGAAAAGGGGATTTACAGAGTAGAAGTCTTTAAGGGGGATAAAGGCTGGATTTTTTCTAATCATATAAGGATTGTTTGAGGACAAGACAATTTACTTTTTTGTCAGCTTTAGGAAACTTTACTAATCGATTCCTAATATTCGTAATTATTTTGTAAGAGAAATTTGGGCCCGATGAATCGAACCCCTACGTAGATTTTGTAGGGGCTTGATTTATTCCGCCTGTGGCGGATTTTGTTTGTTGACAAATATGCGATTTATATTAAATTGAACCTGATGAGCAAACCTGCCGATAAATTAAGAAAGGCGGGACTTTCGTGCCGGTAGAACAGACATTCCTGTCTGTTCGTATAGTCAGACACGAATGTCTGACTTGTCATTTGCCTGAACGTAGCATAATGTATTGAATAACAAAGAGTTAATTCGGAGGCATAATGAAAAGGTTTAAGTGGGGTATACTGGTTTTCCTGGGGCTTGGAATGATTTTTATTTGTTACCCTGGGGTTGTGAAATCTGCTTATGCAGTTGATAAGGGGACTGTAGAGCTGATTGAGGATGCTTATAAAAATGGAGAGATTGACTACGAGACCAGTCTTATTTACAAGGTGCAGACCATTCGCCATCCAGAGAACATACCTGCTAAGTACAGGGCTAAAGTGGAGAGAATTCAGAAGAGTGCCACGCCTATTTTATTAGAAGTCAGAAGAAACTGGGATAAGCTCTCTCCTCAGACTCAGACAACTTTGAAAATCCTTTTAGCTAGACCTGTAAGGGCTTTTTCCTATGATAGCCCTGAAGGACACTTCAAGATTCATTATGATACCACCGGGATAAATAAAGTTCCAACAACTGATGCCAATAGCAACAGCATCCCGGATTATGTTGAAAATTTAGCTCTTTATGCGGACAGCTCTTACCGGACAATGATTACCTACCTGGGATACAGAATTCCGCCTTCAGATGGCTCTGCTGGAGGAGACGGTAAGTACGATATCTATACTGAGGATATGCCTTATTACGGGTACACCCAGCCAGAGCTTCCAGGTCCGCAACCCTGGAACGATTATACCAGTTATATTTCCGTTCATAATAACTTTATCGGCTTCCCGCCGAATACTGATCCGGAGGGAAACCAAAAGGGAGCTATGAAGGTTACTGTGGCGCATGAGTATTTTCATGCGGTTCAGTTTGCATACGACGTGGGTGAGGCAGAATGGTTTATGGAGATATCATCTACCTGGATGGAGACTATCGCTTATCATACGGTAAACGATAACTATAACTATTTACCCTATTTCTTTAATTATCCGGATGTTTCCTTGCAGGCAACTACGATCCATGAATATGCCGCCTTTATCTGGGATATGTACCTTTCCCTGAATTTTGGAAATGATCTTATAAAGGATATCTGGGAAAGATGCATAACCGGCAATGCGGTAGATGAGATAGATAATGCCCTCAAAGCTCGGGGCAGCAGCCGCGATAGAGAATTCAAGGAGTTCACCGTGTGGAATTACATCACCGGGACTCGAAACGATGGGTTGCACTATGAGGAAGCGAGTCAGTATCCCTTGATGAAGATAATGAGGATTCATTCTTCATACCCGGTTACTAATAACAGCTCCAGTGCGTCACCTGATAATCTGTCAGCCAACTATATCCAGTTCAACCCGACTTCCAATCCTGCTAATCTGAACATCAAATTCGACGGACAGACTGGTTATTTCTGGGGTTTAAAAGCTTTAGGAGTCAAGATAAACGGGACTTACAGTTATACCGAATTTGAGTTTCCGGTGGATGATACCGGATATGGCGAAGGCACAATTCCCAATGTCGGGAATTACAATTACGTGATATTGATTCCCAGCGCTCTTTCCACCTCCGGGCTTAATCTTAACTATCTTTATTCTGCCTGGCTCACCTCTGCTGACACCGTTCATAAAGTTGACGTCACCTCCAGCCCGAACAAGCAGGTGATCAATGCCAGCACTGACACCTCTTATTTTTATGTCCAGAATACCGGTATAGTAACTGATACTTTTTCCATCGCGATTTCTGACAAGCGCGGGTGGCTTCAGAACCCTGGTTCGTTTGCGGATACTCTTGCTCCTGGAGAAATTGATACCTTCAGGACTATTTCAAAGATCCCTTACAATTCAGTTTTGAACACAGCAGACTCTTTGAAATTAGTCTCTTCTTCTCTTTCCAATCCATTGGTTAAAGATTCTTCCAGCGTCATTCTGACGGTAATAGCTGTGAGAGGAGATGCCAACAGTAATGGTTCCATTACTGTGGCAGATGCTGTTTTTCTGATAGCTTATCTATTTAAAGGTGGTCCTGCACCTCAGTACTATGGAACTGGAGATGCTAACTGTGATGGTCAGATAACTATTGCCGATGTCGTCTATCTGGTCAATTTCCTGTTTAAATCTGGGCCTCTGCCTTGCTTTAGTGGATAAGTTTATAAAGAGAAAGACCTATCTGCAATTCCCGGTCATTGCAAGAAGATCATCTGGACGACGAAGTCCCGCCTTTGGCGGGACTTCACCCTACCGGCTCGCAATGACTATCTAAGTATTCCTCTCCGAATTTTCTCACGTGTTTCTCCGGTCTCCAGGCAGGGGAGAGGATATTGGTCGTTTTAACTTTATCTAAAAGCCTGCCCCAGGTAAGAGTAAATTCCCCGTAGCGGTCATTTACCTCATCCATAGCCTCCAAGAGCATCTGCTCTCTCCATTCTTCTCTAAATAAAGAGAGCTGGCCTACTCCCTTTATCAGATTGGAAACGCTTACTCCAACCAGTCTGACTCCTAAGGTCTCGATATTTATCTGCTCTAACAGGGAAAGGGCGGTCTGGTATATTTCCCTGGCATCGTCTATGAATTCCTTTATGGTTTTTTGCTGGGAGAAATGGGAGAAATCCGGAAAACGAATCACCAGAGAAACGGTCTTCCCTTTGTAATGTTTCCTTCTCAACCTTCTGGCTACCTGCTCAGATAAGCTCAGAAGATAGTTTTTCGCCACCTCCCGGTTGCGAGTATCCTTAGGCAGAGTTATAGAATGTCCAACTGATTTAACTTTTTCCCCATCTCCTTTGTATTCAGATTCGGACTCAGTTAAAAGAACCGGGCCTTCATCCAGACCCAGAGCCATACGGTGCAGATATATGCCTATCTTCCCGAACCTTTCCTCTAAAAGCTGTACCGGATAGCGGGATAATTCTCCACAGGTGCGGATTCCTAATTTGTTAAGGTAAAATGTGAGTTTTGGACCTATTCCGCATATCTCCGAGATGGGCAGGTCTTCTAAAAACTCAGCCACTTTTTCATCTTTTAGCCAGAATAAGCCATCCGGTTTTCTCATGTCCGAGGCTAATTTGGCTAACAGCTTGGTAGAGGCGATCCCGACTGAACAAGTTAAGCCTGTTTCTTCTCTTATTCTTTTCTTTAGCTTCTCAGCTAACTGAAGCGGGGTTCCGAATAATCTTTCAGTTCCAGTTATGTCTAGAAAAGACTCATCTATGGAAAAAACCTCAACTGCAGGGGTAAATTCTTTATAGATACTCAAGAGATTTAAGGAGACCTCTACATATTTGTCCGGGTCGCAGGGGAGTAAAATCCCCTGGGGACAGGCTTTTTTTGCCTCCCACAGGGTCATCCCAGTCTTTACCCCCCAGGCTCTGGCTTCATAAGAGGAAGTGGTAACCACGCTTCTACCATTGGGGTCGCCGCAGACCATAATCGGCTTACCTCTTAAATGGGGATTAGCCTTCTGCTCCACCGAGGCAAAATAGGCGTCCATATCCACGTGCAGAATGGTTCTTTTCTTCTTTGGTTCCATATCCAAACCTCGTAGGTTAAGTCCATCAGGGAACTTAACAAAAACCGGCTCTCTCTCCCCTTGCGGGAGAGAGTCAGAGAGAGGGGTGTCCTACTCAGTGTTCGTGCGGGAATTGTCGTCAAGACCCGTTCCGGGGAATTCCCGCACATAATACCACATGCCATACTCAGTCCCAATATACTGCACAGATGTGCAGTTGTCAAGGAAAAATGAGAAAATAAATGACAAATATCGAATATCAAATGACAGCCCCGTAGGTCAAGCATGTTCGTCAGAGACGAACTGCTTGACAAAAAAATAAGTTGTCAACCAGTCCTTTAGACATGGTTGACCTACCTATCTTTTCTAAGTATAAAATACAAGGGACAGAACACTGTTCTGTCCCTACACGGACAGGATCAAAAAACAATTGACAAACGCTAAAAATTAATTATTCTAAAGTTGAGGGAATTAATGAAATATTAAGCTTTCCAGCCACAGGAGGAATTATGAAAAAGACAGTTATGTTTTTGGCTTTAATTCTCTTTCTGTTTTCGCCTGCTTTTACCAAAATTTACCAGGTTCCATCCGCATTCATAGCTACCATTCAGGGTGGAATAAATGTAGCCAAAGATGGAGACACTGTCTTGGTTATGCCCGGGGTCTATTATGAAAATATAAATTTCAAAGGCAAGAAGATCTTGCTTGCCAGCAGATATATTTTCGATCATCAGGACAGCACCATTCTGAAAACAATTATAGATGGAAGTAACAAGGCATCAGTTGTCACCTTTAATTCAGGAGAGGATTCGACCGCTTCAATTCAAGGATTTACAATAAGACATGGAATTAATACTGATGGAGGAGGTATTTTTTGTCAAAGCTCTTCTCCAAAGATTGCTCATAATATAATCAGGGAAAATGTCGCAGAAGAAACCACGCATGGTCCAGTAAGGCATTTCGGTGCTGGTATTTGTTGTTTTAATTGCTCAGCTCTAATCGAATATAATAAAATAGTTAATAATCAATGTGTTGCCGATTTGGAAGTTGGAGGAGGGGGAGGGGGTATTTTCTACTGGGGGACCGGATCTCCAATTATCAGATATAACCTAATAGCCTTTAATCGAGTTGAAAATCCATTTAGACCTAGGGGGTTTGGAGGTGGTATTAATTATTTTAGTGACTCTATAGCCGCTTCTATCTATAACAACACCATCGTCTATAATTATGCTGGTGCAGGCGGAGGGGGGATTTTCACTTGGACCTCTCTGCCTAGAACCAAAATTTATAATAATATTATTGCACTTAATTCTGAAGGGATAAGGACTGACACTTTCTTCACTGCACCGATTGTTACCCATAATGACTTTTGGCAAAACGTCCAAGGAAATTTTAATGGGTTTCCACCGGAAGTTGGTTATATTGTCTGGGGATTCAATTTAAATGGGACACCTTGTGACAGCTTTTATAATATCATCCAAGATCCACTTTTTGTAGATTGGGCAAATGATTTTCATCTTAGAGCCAACTCGCCCTGCATCGATGCTGGTGATCCTAAATCACTTTTAGATCCTGACAGCACTATTGCAGATATTGGTGCTTTTTATTATCCCCATACTCCTACCTTTGTCAAGGATGATGATCATAATACCCCGAAGCGATTCGAGCTATCCCAGAATTATCCAAATCCCTTTAACCCCACCACAAAAATACAGTTTAGAGTTGGGAGTTTGGAGTTTGGAGACCCCGTCCACACCACCCTAAAAGTCTACAATATACTTGGGCAGTTGGTGAGGACCCTGGTGGATGAAGAAAAAGTTCCAGGGAATTACGAAATCAACTGGGATGGGAAAGACGACTCAGGCAAAGAAGTGGGAAGCGGAATATATTTCTATCAATTGAAGACTAAAGAATATACTGAGACTAAGAAGATGGTTTTGTTACGATAGCATTTCGTAGGGGAGGGGCTTGTTGAGCTTAGCGAAATCCCGCACCTGCGGGGTCCCCTCCCACATGTATGTGAGCATCTTTTCAGTAAAAAATTAAAGTTGACTTTTTTAATCTCATTTTATTTAATATACTCCAAACTTAGTTGAAAAACATAACTCATCCTACGGAGGTAAAGAGGTGAAGATCACAATCAGCGTAATCAAGGCAGACATAGGCAGCATTGGAGGGCATATCAAGCCCAGCCAGAAGTTAAAAGATTCGGTCAGGGATTTCGTCCAGGAAAATGGCTTGAAAAAGGGTCTGGTTATAGATAGTTACATCAGCTCTACCGGAGATGATATTGCAATTCTTATGACCCACGCCAGGGGGAAATCAAATTCTGAAATACACAAGTTAGCCTGGGATTCATTTGTAGCTGGAACCGCTGTAGCAAAGAGCCAGGGGTTATACGGAGCAGGACAGGACCTTTTAAAAGATGCCTTCTCCGGTAACGTTAGAGGGATGGGACCAGCAGTGGCTGAGTTAGAGATAGAAGAAAGACCGAATGAATCTTTCCTTTTCTTTGCCGCAGATAAGACTGACCCTGGTGCTTATAATCTGCCGCTTTATTTGAGTTTTGCTGACCCGATGCATAATGCCGGGCTTTTGCTTTCTCCCGGCATGAGTAAAGGGTTTAAGTTCACCATTATGGACGTTGAGCACGTTGATGCGGACAGGGTGATTGAGCTTTCTGCACCTGAGAATCTTTACGATATAGCCGCGCTCCTGAGAGACAATCAGAGATTTGTGATTGAATCTATACATTGCAGAAATAGCGGTGAACAGTCAGTTGCAGTAAGCACCACCAGACTACATAACATTGCAGGCAAATATACCGGTAAGGATGACCCGGTTTGTTTGGTGAGAGTTCAGGGGAATTTCCCTGCAACCGGTGAGGTATTGTCGCCTTATAGTATTGGACACTATGTAGCCGGATTTATGCGCGGCAGTCACACTGGACCTTTGATGCCGGTGAAATCCAATTCTCCGATCTCGTTTTTCGATGGTCCTCCGGTCGTATCTGCTCAAGCCTTTTCTATGAGAGAAGGTGTGCTAACCGAGCCGGCAGATGCTTTTGACCAGCCTTTCTGGGATTATGTCCGGAATATGGTCTCGCAGAAGGCTATTGAAATGAGACGCCAGGGTTTTTCAGGCTGCGCCATGCTTCCATATTCAGAATTGGAATATGGAGGAATCGTAGAGAAGCTTAAAGAGCTGGATAAGAAGTTTGAAGTGAGGAAATAGGAATTTGGAGTGCAAACCTTCAGGTTTGCCTTAAGGTAAAGCTAAAGACAAATCAAAGAGTCGACCAGTCCTTCGGACATGGTCGACCTACGGTTCAACTAATTCGTAGCCCCGCCTTGCCCTCAAGGCGGGAGATGTGAAGACCTAAAATTATACTTGACACTAATCCTTATTAAGTTATATATAGATAGCGACTAAGCGGGTGTAATTCAGCGGTAGAATGCAAGCTTCCCAAGCTTGACGTCGAGGGTTCAACTCCCTTCGCCCGCTTTTTTTATTTGAGTTTTTTTTCGTATTTGGTTTAAGGAGTAAAAGTGAAAGTAAAATCGATTGAAACAAAAAGCCTGGCTGAAAGGTATTCTATCCTTCCCGGAGACGAAATCCTGGAGATAAATGACTCTCCGATAAGGGATTTTATTGATTACAAATTTCATTCCAGCGAGGAAAATCTAAATCTGAAAATTAAAGACAAATCAGGCAGGGTAAGGGAAAAACGGATAATAAAAAAGCCAGACCAGGACCTGGGTATAACCTTAGAAGAAAAAAGATACAGAGGCTGTGGCAACAAATGTATCTTCTGTTTTGTGCACCAACTTCCCCAGGGTTTAAGGAAAGCGTTGTATTTTAAAGATGAAGATTATCGCCTCTCTTTTTTGCACGGAAATTTCATTACTTTGACCAATCTATCTGAGCAGGACATTCAGCGAATAATAAAACAACGGTTAAGCCCTTTATATGTATCCGTGCATTCGTCAGATGCGTCGCTCAGAAAAAAAATGTTAGGTACTCCAAAAGCACCTGATATTTTACCTTTAATTCACAGATTAACTGAGAATAGAATCGAGTTGCATACCCAGATAGTCCTGTGCCCGGGAGTCAACAACGGACCCTATCTGGAAAAGACGGTTTATGACCTTTCTTTGTTTTATCCTTGGGTAAAATCATTAGCCATAGTGCCAGTGGGTTTGACCAGGTACAGAAAGGGACTGCCCAGATTGAAACCTGTTGACAGAGAATATTCAAGAAAACTCATAAAGTCAGTGAAACACTGGCAGAGCTATTTCAGGAGAAAATTCAAATCGAATTTTGTCTACGTGGCGGATGAGTTTTATCTCTTAGCTGGACTTGACATCCCTCCCAAAAAATATTATGATGAATTCTATCAGATCGAGAACGGGGTGGGTATGGTGAGAGAGTTTTTAGATAATTTCAATAAACAAGGGCGGTTGTTACCCCGCAGGTTAAAAAATAAATTGAGCCTGACCTTGATCACCGGTGCATTGGCAGATAAATTCTTGCGCGGTCACATTCTGAGGAGACTTGAGCAGATTAAATGCCTTAATGTGAATTTGCTGCCGGTAAAGAATAATTTCTTAGGAAAGAGTGTTACAGTCACAGGCCTTCTGAGTGGCGGAGACATACTCAAGACTTTGAGAAAATCGAACCACGCGGACTTGGTTATGCTACCGCCTAACTGTTTGAATTCAGATGGTTTTTTTTTAGACGATTTGAAACCTTCGGATTTGAAGAAGGAATTAGGAACTAAAATTGTTATCGGTTCTTATGATTTAGTTAAATCTTTGCTGAGCATATTATAGGAAGAAGCTCTGGAATGTAAATCTATAGGTTTACCAATGAAATTGTAGTCGCTCGATTTATCGAGCTCCGTAATGCCCAATAAATTGGGCAACTATAAGGTATAAAAACATTATGTCTCTTCCAATCGTCGCCATAATCGGTCGCCCGAACGTAGGAAAATCGACTCTTTTTAATAGACTACTGAAGAAAAGGCTTGCAGTGGTGGATGGCCGCCCTGGTGTCACCCGTGACAGAAATTACTCTCTCTGTACCTGGAACGGTAAGAGTTTTTATCTGGTCGATACCGGAGGCCTCTTGCCTTCCACAAAAAATGAACTGGAAAAGAAGGTAAAAGCCCAGGCTGAAAGCGCTATCGAAGAAGCGGACTTTATTCTATTTTTGATTGACAACAAAGTAGGAGCCCAGGATGTGGACTTCGAGATTGCAAAAAAATTAAAGAGAATCAATAAAAAAGTTTTCTTAGTGGCTAACAAAGTGGATAATGAAAAAGAGGAGTCAGAAACCTATGGGCTGAGCAGATTAGGATTGGGCGATCCTTATCCGGTCTCTTCAACCAGCGGTAGAAACGCCACTGAGCTTTTAGACGATATCGCCAAACTAATTCCAGAGAGCATATCAGAAAAAGAAGAAAAAGGGATTAAAGTAGCGATTATCGGCAGGCCCAATGTTGGGAAATCTACTTTTATAAACACGCTTTTAGGTGAGGAGAAGTTAGTCGTAAGTGAGATGCCCGGCACGACCAGAGATTCAATCGATACCAGGCTTAAAATTAAAGACGATGATTTTATCTTCATTGATACTGCCGGATTGAGAAAAAGATCCAAGATCATAGACGATTTAGAATATCATACCTCCTTGAGGAGCTTGAGGTCTATCCAGAGAGCAGATGTCTGCCTGCTTCTAACTGAGGCTCAAGAGGGAATGGTTAATCAGGATTTAAAAATTGCCCAGGAAACAGTGGAGATGTGGAGAGGGCTGGTAATTGGTGTAAACAAGTGGGATTTAATCGTAAAAGAAACCAAGACCGCTGACCAGTATTCCAAATGGATAAAATCTTATGCTCCTTTCCTGGATTTTGTCCCGGTGATCTACATCTCCTCCAAAACCGGGCAGAGAGTGGAGAAAACGATTGAGCTTGTTAAAGAAGTTTATCTGGAAAGAAAAAAAAGGATAGAAACCAGTGTGTTGAATCAAAAATTAGAACTGGAGATAAAAAGGCAGCCTCCTCCTTCAGTCAAGGGAAAACATATAAAGCTATACTACTGCACCCAGACCGATATAGAGCCGCCAACTTTTGTCTTTTTCTGTAACTATCCGGAGCATTTGAAAAAGCAGTATTTAAGTTTTTTGCAGAACAAAATTAGAGAGCATTTCGGTTTCATAGGATGTCCTATCAAGATAAAGGTAAATAAAAGAGAATAATGAAGAATTGGAGTGTAAACCTTCAGGTTTACCTCGCAAATTGTAGTTGCTCGATTTATCGAGCTATATAAAAGCCCAATAAATTGGGCAACTACGCAGTACAAGAACAGTTTACTATAAGGACAAAGCTAAACCTTTATATTCCAACAGTTGTTAAATATGCCACAGTTCCTTTCAGAAAAAATCGAGGTGATAATTGATAAGGCTAAAAGAGCACCGGTATCGTTTATCTGGAACAAAAAGGAATTTAAAATAAACGAACTTATAGCTGCCTGGCATGACTGGGGATTTTCTGAGGGCGCACCCAAAGCCAGGACCTGGAGACTAAGGCATCATCGTAATTATTACAGGGTCCAGACAACAGAAGATGAGGTATTCGAGATTTATCTTGACAGAAAAAGCAAGAAGGAAGAAGGGGAATGGTTTCTGTATCAAAAAATAAAATAACCTGTAGAGACGCATTGAATGCGTCTCTAATTTCTTATTCCCTCTCCCATTGAGGGAGGGGAATCTAAGTGAGTACCAATCTGGAACCATAGATGCTTCAACTTTTACTTATAGCAGTATCTTCCTATCTCTTAGGCTCAGTTCCTCTCGGAATAATCATCTCCAAACTCTGGAAAGGAATTGACATCCGGGAGCATGGCTCCAAAAATCCTGGTGCTACCAATGTCTATCGAGTCGTTGGACCAATTCCTGCTTTAATAGTCCTGATCCTGGACATAGGCAAAGGATTAGTTGCCACCCTTTTGCTAAGTCGAATATCTATCGGTCAGCCGTTTCTTAATCCGGTCAGCCTGATGATACTGGCAGGCATTGCAGTAATCCTGGGTCACGTTTTTCCTGTTTTCGTGGGCTTCAAAGGGGGGAAGGGGGTAGCTACAGGCTTAGGGGTATTACTCTCTCTTGCTCCACTGGAAACTGCTTTTGCTCTGTTACTTTTTTTGATAATAGTTGCACTGACCCGCTATGTCTCTCTCGGCTCTCTATCTTCAGCCTCATTTATACTTCTTGCCTTAATCTTCAAAAAATATTATTTTCATAAACCGGTTTCGCTTGAATTGCTGGTCACGGTTCTGGTGTTGACCATTTTTATTTTCTACACACACCGTTCGAATATTAAAAGATTGCTAAATGGTACTGAGAATAAATTTGGAAAAAAGGTAGCGTGACTGTCATTCTGAGCCCGCAGGGCGAAGAATCTGTCGAATTTGACCTTGAGGTAGATTCTTCGGTCGTTCCGCCTTCGGCGGAGACTCCCTCAGAATGACAATTGTGTAACAAGAGTCGCGTAGGGGCGGTCGATAAAAGCCTTACGACCCGTAGGGAGTTTATCTCCGCCCTGAAAAAGGGTGGAGCCAAGCTTCACCCCTACGAGTAATTAAATTAATGGCAAAAATCGCAGTCTTAGGAGCAGGTAGCTGGGGGATAGGGGTTTCGGTCCTCCTTCATTCAAATCAGCATAGAATTACTTTATGGGAGTTTAATCCCCAGGATATGCTCCACCTGAGAAAGCAGAGAGAGCATAAGAGTAAACTTCCCGGCATCGTAATTCCGGAGGGAATTGAAATCACTGACCAATTAGGTGAGGCAGTCGAAAATGCTGAGCTCCTGGCTTTGGCTTTGCCGTCCCATACAGTTCGAGAAGTCGCGAAAAAGTTGGCCCGGATTTCTTTGAATAACCCTTTGATCGTGAGTCTATCTAAAGGAATTGAAAACGATACCTTGAATCGAATGTCAGAGGTCCTGACTCAGGAGCTACCTGAGAATCTTCACGAGAATATCGTCACTTTGTCTGGTCCTTGCCATGCAGAAGAGGTTGCCAGAAAGATGCCTACTTCAGTGGTTGTCGCAGGATTGAAAGAAGAAACCTCCAGAGAAGTTCAGAAGATTTTTATGAATAATTTTTTCCGGGTATATACCAGCGATGACCTTACAGGTGTGGAATTGGGCGGTTCTTTGAAAAACGTCATTGCCATTGCCTCAGGAATCTGCGATGGGCTAAAATTGGGTGACAATGCCAAAGGTGCGCTTCTGACCAGAGGTTTAGCTGAGATGACCAGGTTGGGGATTAAACTCGGAGCTAAACTCTCGACTTTCGCAGGACTGTCCGGTATGGGGGATCTGATTACAACCTGCATTAGCCAGTACTCCAGAAACAGATATGTAGGAGAACAGATCGGGAAAGGTAAAACCCTTAAACAAACACTTGAAGGGATGGTTATGGTGGCTGAGGGGGTAAAGACCACGAAATCGGCTTATCAATTATCTGAAAGACATAAAGTCGAGCTGCCGATTGCCTATCAAGTTTATCGGATATTATTTGAAAATATCGAGCCCCAAAAAGCCTTAATGGAGCTGATGACCCGCGGACCGAAAAATGAAATTTGGAGTTGACAACTTAAAATTAAAGTTTATCTTAAGCCTGAAACATAAAGTTTGCCTTTAAGTGGAAAAAGGGGAAGTAAGTATGAGACAAAAAGCAGGAGACAAGATAAGCGGGAAGCTCTACTACTCCATCCGGGAGGTAAGCGAGATAACCAGCATCAAGCCTTACGTGCTGAGATTCTGGGAAAAGGAATTTCCCACTCTTAGGCCAAAAAAGAACCGGGCTGGCAACCGCACCTATCAGTTAAAAGATATTGAGCTGGTAAAGCAGATAAAAAATCTGCTGTACGATGAGGGGTATACCATCGAGGGAGCCAGGTCTCAGCTACGGGGATTCAAGGCTTCAGAAGCGATAAACGTGGAGAAGGTGGAAGATAAGGAGATAGACAAGGATAAGATGAAAAATCTCCTGCGGGATATTAAGCAGGAGCTGGGCGAGATATTGAAGATAATAAGTTGATATAATCGGGGCGTAGCGCAGCCTGGGTAGCGCACTTGCTTGGGGTGCAAGTGGTCGTCCGTTCAAATCGGATCGCCCCGATAAAATTTTGGGTCTAATCTCCATAGAAAGTCATCCATCCATAAGGCGGGAAGTGTAGTGAAAGTTCGTGATATTATAAAATTGATTGAGAAAAATGGTTGGTATTTGATTGCGACGAAAGGAAGTCATCGACAATATAAACATCCAACAAAAGTTGGTAGAGTAACAATCGCCGGTCATCCGAATGATGATTTGGCTCCAGGTACTCTAAATAGCATCTTTAAACAAGCGAGAATGAAGGAGGAAAAATAATATGCACCGTTTTCTTATCGTAATTGAAAAGGCAAATGGCAATTATTCGGCCTATTCGCCAGATTTACCAGGTTGTGTGGCTACTGGTGCAACTCGTAAAGAGGTAGAGAAAAATATGCATGAGGCTATTGAAATGCATATTCGCGGACTTAAAGAGGACAAATTACCTATTCCTAAATCCTATTCTTCGGCTGAGTATATAGCTATTGATTGAGAATGTAGGGACAGCCCTTGTGGCTGTCAGCATTTTGTTTAGGACCTGGAGTGGTCGTCCGTTCAAATCGGATCGCCCCGATAAAAATACAGGCTTTGTGGTTTGCATGTGAAGGATGACAGTTTCTTCAAATTGTGTTTTCACGTCTCAAAAGACAGGACAGGAGAA
>JAUYBY010000110.1 GCA_030692925.1 Candidatus Zixiibacteriota bacterium
AATATACTTGGGCAGAAGGTGCGAACTTTGGTAGATGAGGATAAACTACCGGGTAGTTATCAGGTTATCTGGGATGGGAAAGATGAAGGGGGTAAAGAAGTCAGCAGTGGAGTCTACTTCTATGTTATTAAGGTCCAGGGCCTTATCCAGACGAGGAAAATGACGCTATTAAGGTGAGATTTTCTGATAGCCATCCAAAGTGAAATAACCTAGTACCTGTTCAAAGGCGGTCCAGCTAAAATTGACAAGAACCGCTTTCTCAGGGCTTCGCCTTTTGTTGACCCCGTTCATAAGCCTTTAGGAATCAGAACTCCTGGACCCTTTGGCGATCCCAACTGGAAAGGCCTTCATCCGTAAACTGAACCTGAAATAGTTCGACAAGCTCACTATCCTGAGCAAAGTCGAAGGATAGAAATGGATAAAATCCCCTCGCCCCGACAAGTCGGGGCGGGGGGATTTTTTATTCCCAATTACTCAAGTAGAGCGACCCTTTTAGGGTCGCATAATCTGCAAGTATTTAACGTCCTCACGGGAGTGAGGACGCTACGGAAGAACGAGACGCATGGCTATGCGTCTCTACGACATCTTAGGCGACTCTGTCCTACAGTGCCTACGGTAGACGCCCAAATGGCGGGCTGGCTCGTAGTCTCCGTTATCAGGAAAAGGGTCGCGCTACGATCTATAATTGAGGATTTTATTTCAGATAAAAAGAAATCAACCTGTAGGAAGTTCCCTGACCCCTTTCTCATCCACCAGGGACAGAACTTTCTTAAGTCTTTTGGCCTTCTGCCTGGTAATTCTGAAAGCTTTTTTAATCCTTTGTTCAGCCTTTTTCCCTTTCTCAAAATCGTTTGCCAGGATTTTTGCCAGCTCCTCATTTTTCTTGACCGGATCGCCGATCTTTTTTCTTATAAAGATACCTACGTCCAGGTCTACATCAGAATCAAGCTTCTCCCTGCCTGCGCCTAACTCCACTGCCGCCAGTCCTATTTCTTTTGTGTCCATGGCATTGACGTATCCTTTCTCATCCGATTTAACGTCAATCTGATAATTCGTCTTGGGAAAAAGGGAATAATCATCTATTACAGCCGGGTCCCCTCCCTGCTGCAATACCAGTTGTTTAAATTTATCCAGACCTTCGCCATTTTCGATTTTCTCTAAAATCAGCTCTTTCCCCTTGCGAAAATTGTTCGCCTTACCTCCGAGAATCAGCATGAATGACCCTAAGGTTAAAGTTACTTCCAGGAGGTCCTCAGGCCCTTTTCCCTTCAGGGTATCTATCGCTTCGATAACCTCTACTGAATTCCCCACTGCATTTCCTAAAGGCTCGTTCATATCGGTGAGCAGAGCTATTGACCTTCTGCCTGCTTTTTTGCTTACCTTGATCAGGTTCCGGGCTAAAGCCAGAGCAGTCTCCTTTGATTGCATAAAAGCGCCACTCCCCATCTTCACGTCGAACACAAGCGCATCAGCACCTGAGGCAAGCTTTTTGCTCAGAATGCTGGCAGTAATCAGAGGAATGGACGGGACTGTTCCGGTAACATCCCTTAAGGCATATATTTCTCTATCTGCTGGAGCTAAATCCTTTGTCTGCCCCATAATCGAAACCTGATTATGTTTTAAGTTTTCTATGAATTCCTCTATGGAAAGACCAGTTTTGAAACCAGGTATGGATTCCAGCTTATCCAGGGTCCCGCCGGTGTGACCCAGACCTCTCCCTGAGACCATAGGTACAGTGACACCGCAGCAGGCAACCAGAGGAGCTAAAATCAAGGAGACCTTATCCCCTACTCCGCCGGTGCTGTGCTTGTCTACTTTTACGCCGGGAATAAACCCCAGTTCCAGGATCTTGCCTGAATTCAGCATGCACCAGGTGAGATTCTCTGTCTCCTCTAAATCCATTCCCCGGATAAAGACTGCCATAAGAAAAGAAGACATCTGGTAATCAGGAACCGCTCCGGAAAGATAACCTGAGAGGATAAACTCGATCTCCTGGCGGGTCAGTTTTCCACCATCCCTTTTTCTGGCTATGATTTCAGATGTTATCATAAAGTCCCCTTTTGTTACAGAGGTTTAATCTGCCACTGGTCCTGATGTTTTAGGCCCTTAAGCTCCTATGCTCTTAGATACTCCTCCATTATCTTCAAGGATGCAGAGGTGCCTATCCTATTTGCACCAGCCCGAATAAGCTGTAAAGTTTTTTGATAATCCCTGATTAAGCCTGAGGCTTTGACTCCGAAATCTTTACCCACGGTCTTCCTCAGTAAAGCCACATCCTCAACTGTAGCTCCCCCAGGTCCCCAGCCAGTTGAGGTTTTGACAAAATGTGCTCCTGACTCTTTGACTATCTTGGCTCCCTTTATTTTTTCCTCTTGGGTCAGAAGCGCAGTTTCTAAGATCACTTTGAGAATCTGACCCTTTCCTATTGCCTTCAAAATCAGCTTAACCTCTTCTTCTATAGACCTGTAATCTCCAGATCTCAACGCACCAACGTTGATGACCATATCTATTTCGGCCGCACCATCTTTGCATCCCAACTTTGCTTCTTTAGCTTTCAGATCTGACCTGTTTGCGCCTAAGGGAAATCCAGATACGGAACAGACCTTTACCTTGGAGCCTTTGAGCTCTTGGGCAGCCAGTTTGACATAACAGGGGTTCACACAAACCGTGCAGAATCCATATTTTATTCCTTCCTGGCAAAGCCTTTTTATGTCCGCTGGCGTGGCTTCAGGTTTTAGGTTGGTATGATCTATCAAAGGTGCTAAATTTATTCGGGTCATATTCTTCTCTATTTGAGACTCCTATTTCTTTGTTTTCTTTTTTTCGTATTTAAAGGGGTAAGGCAATAGCTCTCTTAGGGTATATTTTCTCACTTTCCCTTTCAAGTTTACAGATAGGACCTCAAGCTGGGGCGCAAATTCAAATAAAGCCTGCCGACAGATCCCGCAGGGAGTAACCGGTTCTGCTCCCGGAGCAACAATAGCGATTTTTTTGAAATCTTTTTCTCCGTCGCTGACAGCCTTATACAGGGCGAGTCTTTCAGCACATACAGTCTGACCGAAAGAGGAATTCTCCAGATTGGCTCCGGTATAGACTTTTCCGCTTCTTGCTAACAAGGCTGCTCCCACTTTGAAATTAGAATAAGGGGCATAGGAGTTTTTCCTGGTTTTCTTAGCCTCCAGAACAAGCTTTCTGTCCTCCGCTGAGGATTTCTTATCGGTCATGGATTTCTCTCCACAAACTCTCCCCTTTGCCAGTTCCCTGCACTCCAAATATATCCGCAAGGGTAGCTGAGATATCAGAAAAACTTATCCTGGTTCCCAGATCCACCCTTTTTTTTAACTTCTTACCAAAAATCAAAAGTGGAACATACTCCCTCGAGTGGTCCGTGCTCGGAGTGGTAGGATCGCATCCGTGGTCCGCAGTTATTATGAGTACGTCATAGGTTTGTAATAGATCCAGAACTTCCTCCAGTCTTCTATCGAAATCCTCCAATCCTTTTGCAAACCCCTGAATGTCATTCCTGTGCCCCCAGACCATATCGAAATCAACCAGGTTGATAAAGATTAAACCTTCCTTCTCTTCCTTTATTGTTTGTATGAGCTTATCCATAGCATCCTGATTATCCCTAGTGTGAATCGATCGTGAAATTCCTCGTCCAGCAAAAAGGTCATTTATTTTCCCTATTCCGATGATCTTGATTCCTTTACTTTGAAGGATCTCCAGAATCGTTTTCTCTGGAGGAGGAAGTGAAAAATCTTTTCTTCCGTCTGTCCTTTTAAAAGACCCTGGTTTTCCGACAAAAGGTCGGGCGATGACCCTGGCAACCGCATTTTCTCCTGTAAGAAGTTCTCTTGCTATCTGACAGATCTCATACAATCTTGGCACGGGGATTTTCTCCTCGTGCGCGGCTATCTGAAAAACGCTGTCAGCCGAGGTGTACACGATCGGCTTACTAGTTCTGAGATGTTCCTCACCTAATTCTTTAATGATCTCAGTTCCTGAAGCCGGTTTATTTCCCAGAACTTCTATGCCGATTGCTTTCTCGAATCTTTTTATCAGCTCATCTGGAAATCCATTTGGATAGACCGGAAAAGGCTTTTTCAAGATGACCCCTGCCATTTCCCAGTGTCCCGTGGTGCTGTCTTTTCCAGGTGACACCTCAGCCATTTTTCCATATGAGGCTAATGGTTTATCCTGAGGCTCAACTCCTGAGATAGACGCAATATTCCCCAGCCCCAACCTTTGTAAATTAGGGAGATGTAATCCGTCTACCGCTTTAGCCGTATTACTCAAGGTGTTAGAGCCCTGATCACCATATTTGAAGGCATCCGGAAGTTCACCCACCCCGCAGGAATCAAGCACAATCAGGACTACCCTCTTAATTTCTTTCACGTCAAATATTTCTCATTATCTGTATTGCGTCATTGCGAGCTCCGATTCATCGGAGCGAAGTAATCCCTTTCCTCCGCCAGAGGCAGATTGCTTCGTCGTCCAAATGGACTCCTCGCGATGACACTCAAAATGCAAGAGACGCATGCTATGCGTCTCTACATTTTTTCAAGTGCGATTCATTTCAAGAATTTCCAGGTTTGCAGAATTCTGGAGAATTCATCTTCATCCGTTGAGAAATACTCGCTTTCATCAGTGAACTGGATCAGATACAGGTTAATCCCTTTTTTCAGAACCACCACCTCTCCTAAGAAATAGTCTTCCTTGGTCACAGCGGTGGTTCCCTCTGGTCCGTATCGCGCTGAAGGATCAATTACCTGTCTTAGATAGCTCTTCTTGTAGCCGTATATTTTCCCCTTTATACTGTCCAAAGCAATATCTTTGGTCTTGATCAACTCGTATGAGGCTATAGCATCCAGTTTCATTAGATATTCATCTTTATTCCTGAAAGTACCTTTCCCTTGTATCAAAGAATTCTCGATCTCCGGCAAAGAAAGAGAGGTGGTATCTGCGCAGATGATTATTGTCGGGATGAGCCTTTCTTCCTCGAACATGGTAGAAGCTTTATTTGCCTGATAGTTCTTCTTGGTTATGGTGCTTCTCACCAATGAAGGCTCTTTTTCTAATTGTATTTTCCAGTTAGATAAAACCCTTAGCTCATACCCGTACTTTGCATCTATCAGAGTATCCTTTTCTATCCTGCCGGTTTTCTCTTGTTTTGCCGACGTGGATTGAACCATTAAGAGGAAGATAAAAGCAACTGAGATAAATGAAACTACCTTTCTCATCTTTCCTCCTTTGTTGGATTACTAAATATATGCAGATCTCTCTTCTTAAAGCAAATACTTTCTTTAGAGTTCTAAAGTTTCAAAAATAATGTACTTAAGCCTAAAAAGAAGATTTTCAAAGACTTACTTCAACTTATTTAAGCCTATAATCAATTTTATTAATTTTTAATAAGATTTTTCTTGATTTATTTAATTAATCTATTAACTTATTTAAGTGAAAAACAAAATGATGAACGAATGCCCATTTTGTAAGTCCGAGTTAAAAATCTCGGAACTTACCTGCTCTAAATGCGGAACCATCTTAAGAGGAGATTTTAGAGGATGTGATTTCTGCAAGTTGGCGGAGGAAGATTTAAATTTTATTAAGGTTTTTTTGAAGTCTCATGGAAGTATTAAAGAGGTAGAAAAGGAATTAGGAATCTCCTATCCGACAGTTAAGAATCGTTTGAATCAGATCATTTCGAGTCTGGGAATAGAGACAAAAGGATCACTTAATAAGGAGGAGAGACTGGAGATTTTAGGAAGGTTAGAAAAGGGTGAACTGACTTTGCAACAAACCCTTTCTCTTTTGGAAGGGAAGAAGTAGAAAATTTGTCAGAAAAATGTGGGGTGCAAACCTTTCCTACGGTGGCTACGCCAGACGTAGTCTCCGTTTCTCGGATAGGTTTGCCATAGGATTTACCTAAGCAACTACAGGTAAAGCTAAAGTCTTCGCCAGGATCCTGTGGACAAGACCTTGAGGCTTTACACTCCACAGGTAAACTATTCAGGAGGATTTATGAGAGAAGAAACAATGAAGATTTTAAAGATGGTCGAAGACAAAAAGATTTCCGCAGAGGAAGCAGCTAAGCTCTTAGAAGCTCTGGAGCGCTCAAGTGGAAAAGAGGAACCTTCGCAGGAGAAATATGGAAAGACTTTGAGGATAAAAGTTTTCGAAGGCGACCTTTCCAAGCCAAAGGTGAATGTCAATATCCCTCTCACCATAGTCAAATTCATTGGAAAGCTGATGCCGGACAGGGTGAAAACCAAATTAGATGAGCATAAAGTAAGTTTCGAGCAGATTATGGAGATGGTAGAAAAAGGAGAAACGGGGAAATTAGTGGAGGTAGAGGATACAGAGGAAAACGAAAGGGTGGAGATTTATATTGAATAGTTTCTTGAACTGTCATTGCGAGCCCGCCGTAGGCGAGACGAAGCAATCCGTTTACTTTAATGGGATTGCTTCGTCGGTCAAATGACCTCCTCACAATAACAACCCAGAACAGTAGGGGCGTATCGCAATACACCCCTACAATTTTCTTCCGTCGGGGCAGGGGACCCGACGGCCACATTAAAAGCTTCGTTACCTTCCATAGCTTTCTTCAAAAAAAACGACACCCGATTACTTCTCAGAAATAAATTTCTATCTATTCTAAGGCGAAGCTAAAACTTCATAATGTTTGACATTGGGCTCAAGCTCAAGCAGGAATTCTTTATCTCTAGGATAATAATATACTGCTTTTTCTATATCATCACCTGCGAATTTTCTAATCGCCTCAAATGAGTCCCATAGAGAAATCAAAAGGAATTCTGCTTGTCCGTTTCTTATGCGTCTTAAGACATAAACTCCACGATTTCCTTCAGTAGAACGATAACCCTTCACTCCTGTTTCCATTATGTAATTAAAGTATTCATCCCCTTTTGATTCAAGGGTGACCCCATGCCAGATCCTTGCAATCATAACATTTCTCCTTATTATTGAATATCGATTCACTGAATTATTTATTGTAGGGGCAATTCATGTCCATTTGGATCCATCTGGAAATTGCCCCTACTTAAAGCAGTAGAGACGCATGCAATGCGGCTCTACAAGCTTATCCTCTCATGAATTTTACAAACATCCTTCCGTACGACAAAACTGTCATCAAAAGAACCGCCACCCCAATCCCCAGAAAAATCTTTTTTATCGAGTTGAGTTCTAAAATATAAAACAGGACTACACCACCCCAGACTAAAGCATTGAGTTTGCCCCAGAAAGCAGACACCGGGACAATCTTCCTTTTTTTGATGACAAATAACCCTGCCAGAAGCATAAGCGCTTCCTTAACAATCACCAGGATGCAAGCCCATAGCGGAAACCCCCTGTACAAAGTGGCATAAACTATAAAAATCCCGATCCCTAATTTATCCACAAAAGGGTCTAGTATCTTGCCTAAATCCGAAACCTTATTAAGAGTCCGGGCTAAAAAACCATCTAAGAGGTCTGTGGTGACTGCCAGACCCATAAAGATAACAGCAGGAATTAAATCCTCTTTTTTTAAAAAATAAAATATAAAAGGGTAAGTAAAAAGCCTTAAGATAGTAAGCAGATTGGGAATTAAGAATAAATCAGTTTTTTTAATCTCCATCCGATTCGTTTGGATTAAAACGTAGGGGCACGGCGCGCCGTGCCCCTACAAAAAAATCTGTTACTCCTCAATCATCTCCGCCGCATGCTCCAAGGACAGATCGCTTATTTTTTTACCACCGATCATCCGGGCGATCTCTTTTATTCTTTCCTCTCTGGAGAGGAGCTTAATTTTAGTAATGGTCCTGTTTTTTGATACCTCTTTATAGACCTTGAAATGATAATCTGCCTGTGAGGCGATCTGTTGGAGATGGGTTATGCAGATGATCTGGTGAGTGGAGGAGAGAGTTTTCATCCTTTTCCCCACAGCCTCAGCTATCTCCCCACCAATTCCCACATCCACTTCATCGAAAATCATGGTGGGCACCTGATCTGACTTAGCCAGAACCGATTTTAGAGCTAGCATAATTCTGGAGATTTCGCCTCCGGAGGCTATTTTAGCTAATGGTTTCAACTCTTCTCCCGGATTAGGGGAAACGCAAAACTCAACCTGGTCCATTCCTTTTTCATCCACATAGTATCTTTTACCATTTATTTCCAGAAGACCGTTCTCTTCTTCTCGCCATGAAATTCTGATCTCAAAATCACATCTTTCCATCCCCAAAAAAGAAAGCTCTTTTTTGATTTTCCTTGATAGCTCGCTCCCCTTTTCCTTCCTTTTGTCAGAAAGAAGCATAGAATCTTTTTTAAGGATTTGTTTTAAATCTTTTATCTCTTGTTCAGTTTTCTGAATCAGCTCATCCCGGTTCTCGATTTTCTCTAAATCGACCTTTATCTTATCAGCATAGCTTAAGACTTCTTCGATAGACTGACTATATTTCTTCTTCAGGCTGTTAATCAGATTCAATCTCTCTCTTATCTTTTCTAATTTCTCCGGGTCGAAGTTCAGGCCATCTTTATACCCCTGTAGAAACCTTGAGCTGTCATTTAACTGAAGAATAGCCGAATTCAGATTCTCGATATGGTCCTTTAACCTGGGATCGTATTCTCCTCCTTTTTCCAGTTCTTTTTTGGTCAAGGAGAGCCTTTCAATTATGGATCCATCTATATCATAGAGCTCCTGAAAAACCATAGAGGCAACCTGAAACAGTGCCTCAGAATTCTCCAGTATCTTTTTCTCGGCAGAAAGCTTCTCCTCTTCCTCGACTGAAAGACCAGCTCTGGTTATCTCGTTTAATTGAAACTGATAAAGCTCCTTTTTTTCTCTTGATACTTTGTCTATTCTTTTTAGCTCTTCCAATTCTTCCAGCTTTTTCTTCAACCTGAAATAGTCATCACCAGCTCGAGCTAAAAGGTCTCCAGCTTCTGCATAATTGTCCAGATAAGTAAGATGTTCTCTGGAATCCAGGAGAGATTGGTGTTCATGCTGGCCATGCAGGTCAGCTAATAGGTCACCTATAAATTTGAGGTTGGCTAAGGTGACCAACCTGTCATTCATGAAACATCTGCTCACCCCTTTATTAGAAATTTCCCTTCGGATTATCAATTGATTTTCGTGGCAGAGTATACCTAATTCAGATAAATTTATCTCGATTAGGTTTTTTGGTTTTATCTCGAAAACAGCTTCAACTATAGCGCAGTCCGCCCCGGTCCGAATCATCTCCTGTGAAGCTCGCTCCCCTAAGGCCAAATTAAGAGCGCCGATGATAATAGATTTGCCTGCACCGGTTGCGCCGGTCAGGATATTTAGGCCTTCGAAAAACTCTACCTCTAAATTTTCAACAATGGCAAAGTTTTTTATCCTTAGCTCTTTGAGCATACAAAGATAAAGGGATAAAGGGTTGAAGGGCTAAAGGGTTAATTATCCTTAACCTTTAAAATCTTATTTTTACCTTTCTGATTCTTGAGATAAGAAATAAGATTACCCAACATTCCAGAAACTCTTCTGGAGGTATCAATGGTCTGTTCAAATTCTTTCTCATTAATATAACCCTGATCCTTTGCGATGAAAAGCTGGGCTCTCAGCTCACCACAGGAAGCTTTGGAGATATAAAGGAATCTAATAAAATCGCTATTAGAACCTCTTTCGTATCCCTCAGAGATATTCGACAGAACTGAAATTGCAGATTTCCTAATTTGATCCATGAGTATTCGATCTTTATAAAATTTAGAATCTTTTGTCATGAGATAAACTTGGTTTACCAATTCTCTTGACCTCTGCCAGACATTTAAATTTTCAAACCCTTCTTTTTTCATTTTTTACTCTTTTTCCCTGAATCTCTTTATCTCTTGAACCCTTTAGCCTTTATTTTATTCCCCGATCTTAGGTTTCGCTCCCCAGTGAAGCTTGGTCCTCAAGACCTCGTAGTATGACCTTTCCTGAAACTTTATCAGGTTTATTGAATGTTTGGCTCTATGCACCAGGATAGTGCTGGGTGAGCCTAATTTAAAAGAGGTCTGTCCATCCAGGGTCAGCATCGCCTCTTTATGTTCTGATTCGACCACTATTTTCAAAAAATCTTTTCCCGAAAAAACCATAGGACGTACCGCCAAGGTAAAAGGGCAGATAGGTGAGGCAATTATGGCATTTATTTTGGGATTGATGATCGGACCTCCGGCAGCCATAGAGTAAGCAGTTGAGCCAGTGCTAGTGGAAAGGATTAAGCCATCAGCCGAATAGGAGCAGACGAATTCCTGGTTATCATACAGGTGAAGATAGATCAATCGGGCTACCTTCCCTTTATCGATAACTATGTCGTTTAAGGCGTAAAGATTTTTTTCTTTAGAACCCAAAATCTCTGCCTGTAAGCACATCCTTTTCTCGATTACATAATCCTCTTTTTTAATCCGGTCCAATGTCTTTTCGATCTTATCAGAGGTGATTTCAGTTAAAAAGCCAATACCTCCTAAGTTAATCCCTAAAATAGGATTTCCCTTTTTTCCCACTGCCCGGGCCGAGGCAAGCATAGTGCCATCCCCGCCCAGGGAGACCATAAACTGTGAGTAATCGGGAAGTTTCTCCAGAGTCAGAGCTTTGTCTTTATGTCCGACTAACCCGGAAAGCTCCAGAGTCAAATAATAATCTATCTTATTTTTTTCTGCCCAGCGGAGTATTCGATTAACTGTGGATTTGACCTCCGGTTTTTTAACATTAGCTACAATCCCAATGCTTTTCATTTTTTCTTTGCCCTCTTCCTTTTTAAACTTATGAAAGTTACTATCTATTACAAAATATCCAGCTGGGGCGAAGGAGTTTTACTTTTGACTTTGACCATTTCCTTAATTGCCTTAATTATCCCTTCCTTATCCATTCCTAAGAGTTTCAAAAGTTCTTTTCTACTCCCGTGCTCGATAAACTTATCCGGGATACCAATCCTTTTAAGCTCGATTTTCCCGAATCCTTTTTCAAAGATAAACTCAGCCACAGCACTGCCGAAGCCACCTGAGAGAACATTTTCCTCTAAGGTTATGACTTTATCGAATCCTTTAAGGGATGACAAAAGAAGCTCCTCATCTAAGGGCTTCAGGGAACGGCAGTTGATAACTTCTGCTTCAATCCCTTCTGAGGAAAGCTCGTTTGCCACCTCTAAAGCTGGATAAACCATAGAGCCTATTGCTAAGACCAGAAGGTCTTTCCCTTTTTTTAATATCTCCCACCTGCCCAGAGGAATTAATCCGAATTCTTCTTTGAGTTTCTTATCCGGAATTACGGTTCGCGGGTAACGAATAGCCACAGGAGATTTCCCCCATTTAATCGCAGTATATAACATATCTCTTAATTCATTCCCGTCTTTCGGAGCCAGAACCACCATATTTGGTATCTGCCTCAAATAGGTAAGGTCAAAAGCACCGTGATGGGTAGGTCCATCTTCCCCTACTAAGCCTGCCCGGTCAATTGCTAAGGTAACCGGAAGGTTCTGCAAAGCCATATCATGAATCACCTGGTCAAAAGCCCTTTGTAAAAAAGTCGAATAGACCGCAAAAACTGGCTTCAGCCCGGAAACAGCCAAGCCGCAGGCAAAAGTTGCTCCGTGTTGTTCTGCAATCCCTACGTCAAAAAACCTTTTGGGGAATTTTAAAGAAAAATCCACCAGTCCGGCACCCAGGCACATAGCCGCAGTGATAGCCACTAAATCTTTTTCTATCTCTGCTAATTCTACCATGGTCTGGCCGAAAACATCCGTATAAGTTTTCTTTCCGATATCGTTGGATTCACCAGTCACCTTGTCAAACCTGCCTATCCCGTGAAATTTGGGCGAATCCTCTTCCGCGAACTTATATCCTTTCCCCTTCTGGGTCAGAAGATGCAAAAATATCGGTCCCTTTAAATTCTTGAGATGTTCTAAGATTTTTAAAAGTTGATTTATATCATGCCCATCCAGAGGACCAAAATACCTGAACCCTAATTTCTCAAAGACTATCCCGGGAACCAGAAAACCTTTTATGCTCTCTTCCACCTGAGCCACCATCGCCCTGATCTTATCTCTTCTTTTGAACCTGCCCACCAGCTCCCAGACCTCAGCTTTGAGCTTATTGTATTTCTCGTCTGTCAAAAGGCCCGTAAGATATCTGGAAATACCTCCCACATTTTTGGAGATGGACATCGCATTGTCGTTCAAAATCACCAAAAGGTCTTTCCCGGAAGCCCCCGCATTATTCAGACCTTCATAGGCTATCCCGCCTGTCAAGGCACCATCCCCTATAACTGCGATTACCTTATGATCCTCGCCTTTCTGGTCCCTGGCACAAGCCATGCCCAAGGCGGCGGAGATAGAGGTGGAGGCATGCCCGGCTCCAAACGGATCATATTCGCTTTCCTTCCTTTTAGTGAATCCACTTATACCCTGATATTGCCTCAAGCTCTCAAATCTATCTTTCCTTCCGGTTAATAGCTTATGGGTATAACATTGATGGCTCACATCCCAGATGAGCTTATCCTTGGGCAGATCGAAAACGTAATGCAGAGCCAAGGTTAGCTCCACCACTCCTAAATTTGAAGCTAAATGCCCTCCGGTCTTTGATACAACCGTAATGATTTTATCCCTGATTTCCTGAGCCAATTTAGGAAGCTGCTCCGGAGGGATTTTTTTCAGGTCTTTGGGTGAATTAATCTTCTCTAATAGGCTTTGCGTTTTCATAAGATTTGAACTTATCCTATCCTTTCATATACGTAATCAGCCAATTTCTCAAAAACCCACTTTTCATTTTTCAAGACTCTCAATCTGTTTTTCGCCTGCGTCAATAAGTCCTTTGCCAGATTTTTTGACTCCTCTAATCCTATGACCTCAGGATACGTAGCTTTGGAATTGGCCTTATCCGACCCCTTTTTCTTTCCGATGACCTCCTCTTTTCCCACTACATCCAGGATATCATCCACTATCTGAAAAGCTAAGCCGAACTTCTCGCCGTAACTGGACAGAGCAGAAAGAGTGGCCTTATCCGCGCCTCCTAAGATAGCTCCAGCTCTCACTGAGGCTCTCAGCAATTTACCGGTCTTATGAGTGTGGATATATTCCACCTGTTTAAGGGAGACTTTCTTCCCCTCAGCTTCTAAATCCTTCACCTGTCCACCGATCATCCCTTCTGTGCCGATTGCTTTAGCCACTTCATAAACCACTTGCGGATTTTTCGACTGTAACAGTAACTCAAAGGCTAAAGCATGCAAGGCATCCCCGGCCAACACCGCCATTCCATCGCCATAAACCTTATGCAGGGTAGGTTTTCCTCTTCTTAAGTCATCATCATCCATGCAGGGCAGGTCATCATGGATCAAAGAATAGGTATGGATCATCTCTATGGCACAGGCAACCGGTAGAATAGCTTTCCCCTTTCCACCTACAGCTTCAAATGAAGCAATTGCTAAAATCGGACGAAACCTTTTCCCGCCAGCAAAAACCGAATATCTCATCGCCTGATGCAGGCTCTTAGGCTCTTTATTTTCGTCTGGAAGGCACCTATCCAGGGCCTGATTTACAATTTCCCTTTTCCTTTTTATATATTTCCCAAAATCCATTCTATTTTTTGTTTTTCCTTCTTCCTTGTTCCTTTCTACGTTTCCCGTCTTACGTCTTAGTCTTTTTTATTCTTTTTCCTCTTCTTCCCCCTCTTCCACATCCAAAGGCTCTGTTTTAAACTCTTTCTCTCCTAATTTTATCAATCTTTCGACTCTTGCTTCAGCTTCAGAGAGCTTTTTAGTGCAGAGACGGGATAACTCAATCCCTTCCTCGAAGAGCTTAAGAGATTCATCCAGGGATAAATCCCCACCCTCCAATTTCTGAACGATCTCCTCTAATCTCTTCAATGCGCTTTCAAAATTGCTTTTCTTTGCCATAATGTAGTCATTTCTTTGTAGGGACAGAACACTGTTCTGTCCCTACGAATCTGCGTGACCTTCGTCCACAAAGTCAGAGTCAGAGTTTAAGCGGGCACATCTTTTTCCGTCTTCCGTCTCCCATCTTACTGCTCTTTTTCCACCTTCTTGACCTCAGCCTCTATTCTTCCTCTGAAAAACTTCACCTCGATCTCATCCTTCAGTCGGAGTGAGCCTGCATCTCTTATTATCTCCATCTGGGGCAATTTTCTGGTCAGGGAAAAACCTCTTTCCAAGACCGCCAGAGGGGAAAGGGCGTTCAGTTTACCTGAGACTAAAGATAAACTTTTCTTCTTGGAATCAAAATAGTTTTTTACCTCTTTTAAAAGCCCTCTTAGAAGCTCATCCGCTCTCTGAGCTTTCTGGGCTATCAAATCAATCGCCCTTCTGAACCCGTAACTCTCCCTGGCTGAATTAATCCTGGATTTATAGTCTTCTATGATGAGCCTTTGAGTGGAGATCAAGGTCTTGAAAAGATTCTTTACTTCTTTTGCAGTTTCTAATCTATTTTTAACTGCTAACTCTGCTGCGGCTGAAGGAGTAGGAGCTCTTAAATCTGCCACAAAATCTGCAATGGTGAAATCCACCTCGTGCCCAACTGCAGAGATGACCGGGATTTTTGAGTTATAAATAGCTCTGGCAACAACCTCCTCGTTAAAAGCCCAGAGATCCTCTAAAGAGCCACCACCTCTGCCAACAATTAACAGGTCAACTTTTTTATACTCATTGAAATCCTTAATCGCCTGAGCGATCTCTTCACCTGCGCCTTCGCCCTGGACCCTGGCTGGATATAGAATTATCTTTACACCCGGGTCCCTGCGATGGATTATATTTATGATGTCCCGGATAGCCGCACCAGTTGGTGAGGTAACTACTCCAATAGTTTGAGGATATTCAGGAATCGGCTTCTTATGAGCTTCATCGAACAGGCCTTCGTTATACAATCTTTCCTTCAACTGCTGAAAAGCTAATTCTAACTCCCCAATGCCGACTGGATGAAGCCGGATGACGCTCAGTTGATATTGTCCGCTTTTTTCGTAGACAGTTAGATTCCCCAGTGCATAGACCTTCATCCCATCCTGCGGTTCAAAGCCAAGCCTTCTCCCTTCCCAACGAAAAAGGACACACCTGATCTGGGCATTTTCATCTTTTAGAGAGAAATACCTGTGCCCGGAGGAGTGCAGGGTATAGTTGGAGATTTCACCCTCCACCCACAGAGTAGGAAAACTCTGTTCCAAGAGATTTTTAATCTCCCTGGTGATCTCAGAGACTTTGTAGATTTTCGCCTGCATTTTTTGTTCCACTTTCATGTCATTCTGAGGGAGCGGAGCGACCGAAGAATCTGCCTCATTTAACAGACGTAGATTCTTCGTCCCCTACGGGGACTCAGAATGACAGACAATGGTGGATCTGCTCAAAAAATCAGCTTAATCCGCTCCATCAGCTGTGAATTTCCTCACTCCACCAATCTCTTGAAATCCTCATCCTGCCATAGATTCTTAAAATCCTCGTCTTTCCTTGCCTTTTCCTTAAATGTGGAGTCAAGCCCAATAGCTTTTTTAAGATTTTCTAATGCTTCTTTATTCTTATTTTGTAATGAATCACAACAGGCAATATTATACCAGGCCGTTGCATCATCAGGCTCCAGCTCTATCGACTTCTTGTACTTCTCTTGCGCCTCCGCATACTTGCCCAAGTGACCTAAGGCTAATCCCCAGTTATAATAGGCCTTTGCATAATCCGGCTTCAGCTCTATCGCCGCCCTATACTTCTCTATCGCCTTATTATACTCTTTCTGATCAAGAAATCTATTGCCTTCTGTAAGATAACTAATAGCTGAAACTTCTGTTTTGCTTTTATCAACTGAACGTTTTTTCTCATCTACATCTTTACCTACTTTTTGAACATCTTTTCCTATATTTTCTATATCTTTATAAATTTTATTTATATCTTTAATTAAACTCTCTAATTTTTTACTTTCCTCGTCAATATATTTCCCTTTTTCTTTTATCAAGTTATATATTTGTTCAATTTCATTACTTTTTGCTTTAATTTTTTCTCCACCTTCTTCAATTTCTTTTCTTGTTTTCTTCGCTTTATCTAAATCTTCTTCAAAACTTTTTTTAAGTCCTGAAATGGTTTCTTTAAAGTCTGTTTTTGTTCTATCATAATCTGCTTTTATCTCTCTAATTCTAAAATACCCGAAAATACCAACTGCTATAGCTAGTAAAGTTACAAAGAGAACCACAAGAGTTGAAATAAAGATACTTTTGTTCGCTCCTTCAATTGCCTTCTCATAACCCTCCTTTTTAACTTTCTCAAATTCCATTTTCAAAGTATCATTCTGAGCTTTTAGTTTCAAAATCTCTTGAGCAACCTGAGAAGTATCCTTAGGAATAGTTTGAGCACTAACCGAAAGCGATGATAAAAGAACTAAACTCAAAGCCCAGATAAAGATAATTTTTTTCATAAGCCCATTCCTCTTTTTAGCTCTGGAGGTTTGAAGACCTCCGCTACTTTTAATAATACCTCACAGCTGATTATTAGGATTAAGCAGAGAATTTGCTAAAAAATCAGCTTAACCCGCTCCATCAGCTGTGAATAAACTCACTCTTTCAAATCGTTACATTTTTCCGCCTGATAAATCAGGCAACTACAAAAATATATTCTCAATTTAGATAAATAATATGCACACTTATGGGGTTTGTCAATCAATATAATCAAAAAAGAAATGACGGATGACTGATGACGAATGACGGATAAAAAAATGCAGGGGCTGGGTTACCCAAGCCCTTCATTACGTCATTGCGAGGAGGTCATTTGACCGACGAAGCCCATCTGGGCTTCGCCCACATGGGCTCGCAATGACGGTGGATAAGAACCCGGTAACCCCATCTTGCCCTCAAGATGGGTCTAATTCATAACGAATGGATAAAGAACCATGGAGGTCTAAAGACCTCCGCTACAAAACTACACCACCTCTAAAATCGCGCATTTCAGATATTCGGTCTCCGGCATAGACAAAAGGATCGGATGGTCTTTTGCCTGGGTGCGGAACTCGATCAGGCGAAGCGTCTTATGTGCATCTTTTGCGGCTGATTTAAGCATCTCCATAAAAAGGTCTTTAGAGAAATTATGCGAACAGGAACAGGAAATAAGTATTCCACCCTTGTCTAAAAGCTTCAAAGCTTGGAGATTAATCTCCTTGTAACCTTTCATCCCCTCTACCAATTTGCTTTTGCTTTTCACAAAAGCCGGTGGATCTAAGATAACCATATCGAATTTTTCATTCTTTTGTACCAACCCTCTCAAGACATCAAAGGAATCCCCTTTTACAAAAGTGCAGAGCTTTTCAACCTCATTTAACTTAGCATTCTTCTGCGCTAACTCCAAACTTTTCTCGGAGCTATCGATCCCCAAAACACCTTTTGCTCCATTCTTAGTTGAAGCTATCCCCCAGGCACCGGTGTAACAAAAACAGTCCAGCACTTTTCTTCCTTTGGCATAGATTGCGCCCATTAACCGGTTTTCCTTCTGGTCAAAGAAAAAACCGGTCTTCTGCCCCTCTTTCAAATCCACAAAGAATTTCAAGCCGAACTCCTCGATCAGAGCTGGACTCTCGATATCGCCTTTGACAATTTTCACTCCTTGAACCAGACTCTCCAACTCTCTGAAAGAGGTATCGTTCCGCAGAACTATTCGAGCAGGCAGGAATAACTTCTCGCAAGCCTTGATAATTTCAGCCTCAAATTTCTCCATCCCTAAAGTCAAAATCTGCAGGACCAAATTTTTCTCATATCTATCTATAATCAAGCCCGGCAAAAAGTCGCCTTCAGAATAAACCACTCGGTAGGAAGAAAGCTGGGGATAAATCCTGTGCCTGTATTTCAATGCCTGTTCAATCCTTTTGAAAAAGAAATCGCCATCTATTTTCTCATCCTTTTCATAGGTCAAGACCCTTATTGCAATTAGAGAATGACGGTTATAATACCCCTTTGCTAAGAAGCCCCCTCTAGAGTCATGCACTTCTACAACTTCCCCTTCCCCTTTTGCTTCTATAAGCTCATCTATCTCATTAGAGAAGACCCACAGATGCCCCTCTCTTATCCTTTTATCCTCGTTCCTTTTTAATCTTATCTTTTCCAAAAATTTCTCTCGTGTTTTTTGCTTTGACCTTCGTAGGGGCGGAGTTTATCTCCGCCCTATATTTAGGGGGTGGAGGCAAGCTCCACCCCTACGCGATTTTTATCCTCATTCTTCTCGAATCTTGTCCCTACGGAAGTTTTTTTCTCGCCTCCTTTTTGGGACAGAACGATGTTCTGTCCCTACGCCTGACCAGAAATTCTTTTCGACTTCTCTGTACACTTCTCTCAATGCTATCTTATTTTTGTCAGCCAAAGCTCTGCAATCCTCAAATTCAGGAGAAATATGAACTTTTTCTCCATAAGTGATTACCTTTACCCGTGCTTTTCCAAACCTCGTATTAACCACTTCGATCTTTCGGGGAAGTTTTTTTCTTAAATGAAATTGAGTCCTGAATCCAATGGTTCCGGTCTCGGAAAAGATAATGGAAGAAAGCTCATTCAACTTGTTAGCATTACACAGAACCGAAAGAATAGTTCCAGGTCTTCCCTTTTTCATAATGATAGGCACAAGATAAACATCCAGAGCACCTTTTTGCAAAAGCTTTTCTGTAAGATATCCTAAGACTTCGGGAGTAGTGTTGTCAATGTTGGTCTCCAAAACTAAAATCTCATCCTGCTCTAAGTCCTGTTCTTTTTGGCCGATCACCACTCTTAGGAGATTAGGGATTTCCTTTAAATCTGCTGAGCCAGCTCCATACCCCACCTTTTCGATTTTGAGATCCAGCCTGGGTGAAAAATCTGCTAAGGTAGTTACGATCGCTGCACCGGTCGGAGTGACCAACTCGCCTTCTATATCAGCATATCTTACTGGAATATCTTTGCAGAGCTCAACTGTGGCTGGGGCAGGAACAGGAAATTTTCCATGAGAGAATTTGACATATCCTTTTCCAAAAGAAAGCGGAGATGAATAGATTTTATCGACTTTAAGAATGTCCAAGCCTATAACCGCACCCACGATATCGATTATCGCATCCACTCCCCCGACTTCATGAAAATGGATTTTATCAACACTTACACCGTGAACTTTTGCCTCAGCCTCAGCTAACCTTCTGAATATTTTTTTAGAATCATCCCTGATTTTTTTATCCAGAGAACTTTTATCAATTATTTTGAATATATCTTTCAGATTTCTGTGAATCTTCTCTTCAGGTGCTTTGACCTCAAATTTCGTCCCTTTGATTCCCTTTTTTTCAGTTTTAAAAGCTTTGATCTGATATCCTGTCAAAGGGAGTTTCTTAAGCTCTTTTTTTAGAGCCGAAATCTCCAGCCCCGCATCTAACAAAGCTCCGATAATCATATCCCCGGCAATGCCGGAGAAACAGTCAAAATAAGAGATTTTCATAGATTTACTCATTGGTAGAACAGACATTCTTGTCTGTTCTCTTATTCAATGTCAGACACGAATGTCTGACCTACCTGTGGCAGAATCAACCCTTTTTGATTACCTATTTATAGGACAGGCACAGAAGCCTGCCCTTACAATCACAACTGATTTATCAAACTTGCAGCACATCCAGCTCCAAAGCCGTTATCTATATTCACCACCACCACCCCAGAAGCACAGGAGTTAAGCATTGCCAATAAAGCAGCTACCCCTCCAAAGCTGGTGCCGTACCCTATACTCGTAGGAACCGCAATCACCGGCTTATCCACCAATCCTGAGACCACAGAAGGCAAAGCACCTTCCATACCGGCGACTACTATGATAACTTTAGCTCTCCTTAATTTATCTAAATGCACTAAAAATCTATGGATACCGGCAACACCCACATCATAAAGCCTTTCCACCCTGTTTCCCATCACCTCACAGGTCAAAGCCGCCTCCTCAGCCACGGGAATATCTGAGGTCCCTGCAGAGATGACCAAGATGTTCCCTTTTAGCTTGAGAGTTCCTCGTCTTTTAGGCTCCAGGACAAAAATCCTGGCTTGCGGATAATATTTCGCTTCCGGGAAATATGGTTTAACTTGCTGGAAAACCTCTTTTTCTATTCTGGTTCCGAGCACTACTGAACCTGACTGCCTGATCTTCTGGGCAATCTTGACTATCTGCTCAACTGATTTTCCCTGGCAATAGATGACTTCAGGGAATCCCTTTCTCAGGTGACGGTGGAGGTCAACCCTGGCAAAACCTAAATCCTCAAAAGGCAGAGTCTTCAGGTATTCGAGTGCTCTTTGGGGAGTAAGCCTTTTAGCTTTTACTTTATTTAAAAGCTCTAACAGCTTCTGAGGGTTCATCTTTTAAATCTCAGCCCCTATACTCCTCTCTGAGAGAGGAGTATTTGAAAATAAATAGAATTCAAATGCTCTTTTCAAATCTTCGAATTTCTCAGTAGAGAGAATATTTTTTCTTAATTCCTGATTCCCGGGAAGTTTTTTTAGATACCAGAGAAGATGTTTTCTCATCCTCATAATTCCCCAGTACTCGCCTCTATCGGTGATGGAAAGCTGCAGATGTCTTAAAGCCAAAGAAACGATTTCTTCAGCAGAAGGGTCGGGCAAGAGAGTATCGTTCTCCAGATAATAGTTGCTCCTTTGAAAAATCCAGAGATTTCCCAGAGCACCTCTTCCTACCATCACTCCATCGCAACCGGTCGAATCTATCATTTCCTTGACGTTCTGAGGAGAAAAAATATCACCTGAGCCCAGAATAGTCAGGTTGACTTTAGATTTCACCTCTCCAATTATATCCCAATTTGCCTTTCCCCTGAACATAGATTTCCCGGTCCGGGGATGGATGGTTAAGGCGATTACTCCACAATCTTCAGCAATCTTAGCCACCTCCAAAGCCACGATATTTTCTGAATCCCAGCCGCTCCTGATCTTAAGAGTTACCGGAAGGGAAACAGATTTGGTCACAGCTGAAACGATCTTTTTTAGAAGTCCTAAATCTTTTAAAACCGCTGCGCCCCCATTTTTCTTAGTCACTTTCTTTACGGGACAGGCGAAGTTAAGGTCGATCAGATCCGGCTTTAGCCTTTCGACTTCTTTTGCTGCAGAAGCCAGTTTCTCCGGATCTGAGCCGTAAAGCTGAACCCCTATTGGTCTTTCCTCCTCTTTAAAGTAAAGGAGCCTCAGCGAGTTAGTGTTCTTACGGACCAGGCCATCAGCTGAGATCATCTCAGTATAGCTTAAAGCAGCTCCAAAACTTCGGGCTAAAATCCGAAAAGTAGAGTCTGTTACCCCAGCCATTGGAGCTAAAATCACTCTACCCGAAAGATTTAAGTTTCCCAGTTTCATGACGACAATATAATTGAATAGGGCTTATTGGCAAGCCTTTTTTGGCAAAGATATTCTGGTAAAGCTGTTGACAAATAAAAAGAAATCCTTTTTTTAAGTCAGAAGGAGGAGGGATATGCCTGAAATAGTCGTAAAATATGAGGACAAAATTATCGAAAGGGTGGTTACCGAGAAGAAGAGAATAACCATCGGCAGGACTCAGGATAATGACATCATTCTGAATAACCGAGGAGTTTCCAGGAAACATGCTCAGATAGAATTCAATCCAAGCGGGGCAGTGATCATCGATAATGAAAGTCTGAATGGGACCTTCGTCAATAACCGCAAGATAACAGAGGAATTTCTAAAGGACAATGACCTGATAACCATAGGGAAATTTAACCTGACCTATCGCCAGAGCATATCCAAGGATCCTCGCCTTTCAGATATGGATGGCACTATGGTCATGCAGACTCGAAAACACAAGGACCTGTTGAGCAAAGACAGGAAAGAGCAGGAGATAACTCAAAAGGTCGGATGTTCAGTACTTTTAGGCGATCTTAACGTAGATAGAAAGGAGTACCCTCTGGACAAGGAGGTCATCACCCTGGGTAAAGGTGCTTTTGTCAATATCAAAGCTCGAGGATTTTTCCTGCCCAAGCTTCAGGCTAAGATAGTGAAAGAGAACGATGAGTATCTGCTGGTCAGTCTGGGCAGGAAAGGGATGACCCAGGTAAATGGTGAGGAGGTCCAGAGACACAGGCTGAAAAACGATGATCTTATCCAGATAGGTAAATCGGTTTTCCGCTTCATACAAAGGAAAAGTTAAATGCGTCTGGCTTTTTTCTCTGATGTCCACGCTAATTTAGAAGCACTAAAAAGCGTGATCAGAGATTTCGAGACAGAGAAAATAGAGAAGTTTTTTTTCCTGGGGGATGCCGTGGGCTACGGACCTGAACCAAACGAATGCTTGAGCCTGATCCGGAAGACGGCTGAAGTACGGCTGATGGGGAATCACGATTACGCCGCCTTAGGGCTTCTGGATATTAGCTATTTTAATCCTTACGCCAAAGAAGCTATTGAGTGGACCCGTAAGAAGCTGACCGAGAAAAGCATTGAGATGATCTCTGGATATAAGATCGACCATCGCTTTGACCTATTTCATCTGGTCCATTCCACTCCCAAAGAGCCTTTGAACTGGGACTATATCTTCTATCTGGAAGAAGCTGAGGAGAATTTTTCTTACTTCAATAACCAGATCTGCTTAATCGGGCATTCTCATTCTCCTTTTATAATAAAAAAGTACAAGGATAAATGTTGTTTCCTGCATGACGAACCGGAAACCCAGATCGAGGAGGGATACAAATACCTTATAAATATAGGTTCTGTAGGACAGCCCAGAGATGGCAACAATAAATCCTGTTATCTGATCTATGACTCCCAGGAGAAAAAAGCCTGGCTTAAAAGGATTCCTTATGATCTAAAACGCACTCAGCAGAAGATGAAAAAAGCAAACTTGCCCTCTTATCTCATAGAAAGGTTAGCCTTAGGGAAATAAGCAAAAAGGGGTTCAAGATGGGGCTTAAAGATCTATTTCAATTAAATACCAAAAGCGCATTCTCGGATTGGACCAGAAGGTTCTCCGGGGTCATTCTGTATATTCTGATAACCTTTCTGGTAATGGTATTATATCTGGACCAGCAGAGTTGGCTGGAAAAGTTTAACCTGAAATTTCAAGATTTAGGCTATAAGTTCCGGGGGAAAATTGATACCGGGAATGAGCTGGTCATCTTAGCTCTGGACCGCCAGAGCTTAGACCAGTATGGACGCTGGCCCTGGTCCAGAGATAAACTGGCAACCCTGGTTGAAAAACTTTCCTCAGCTAATCCCAAGGTTATCTACCTGGATTTTTACTTACCTTCAGACATAGTTGAGGATACTTCCGGTAGAACCGATCTCCTTACAGGAGCGATAAGAAATGCCGGTAATGTCATCCTTCCTTTATACTTCAACTTTGCAGAGGTGGGTTTGACCCCTACGCGGTATCCGGATATCCTTTTGAGCTCTACTCTAAAGAATATCCAGGATAGAGAGGAACTCAGCTACGATCTACCCTTCAAGGCCAAGGAGGTCTATTATCCAGGTCAGACCTTGGCTGAAGCAGCTTGCGCCTTAGGATACGTTAATCAGGTTCGCGATCTGGACAAGAAAGTCCGTCACGAATCGATGATTGTGGCTTATGATGACAATTATTACCCCTCGGTCTGCCTGCAGATAGCCCGCAGATATTTAAATCTGAGGATGGAGGATCTAAAAATAGAGCCAGGCGGAAAGATCTATTTGAAGGACACTTTTATCCCCACGGATAACAAGTGGAGATTTTTAATTAACTACGATGGTCCCCAGGGTTCTTTCAAGTATTATTCTGCATCTTCTCTTTTAGATGGCTCGTTCAGTTCGGATCTTTTCTTCCGGAAGATCGTTCTGGTGGGGTTGACTGACCTCTCCACTTCCCAGGTAAATACCCCGGTCTCTTCACGCTTCCCCTCTGTGGAGAAAACCGCTTGCGTGGTGGAGAATATTATCCATAAGAACTTTTTGAAAACTTCCGGATTCCTTTCGATCCTTGATTTCTTAGTTCTTATCCTGATCGGAAGTTTTTGTGCATTTGTCTTACCCAATGTCAACTTGCTTCAGAGACTGGTTATACTCTTCGTTTTCCTTTTTGTAATTCTCAATTTGAGCTTCATACTCTTTTCCTCTTTTCATATAATAACCAAGCCTTTCTACCCGCTTTTGGAGCTTCTACTTTTCCTGTTAGTCTCTCCTGGTATAAAATCTCAAAAATCCTCAGCTACAAAGATCCGAAAAGAGGAGGAGGTCGGGGAACCGGATGTGATGCAGGAAAGGTTTATCCCGGCTGAACCTGAGCCGGAAAAGACTATGAGGCTGGGGCTAAAGGAAGAAACTAAAGAGAGGACACCTACTCCTTTTCCTTCTACTCCTGTTCCTAAACCGTTAGAAGAGACCTCAACCCCTAAAGTTGAGAAAAGCACTTCGCATATTTCGGTTAGTCAGTTCGGCAGATATCAGGTTCAGGAGATAATAGGCAGGGGAGCAATGGGCACGGTGTACAAAGGTGTGGACCCGGCTATTGACCGCCTGGTGGCTTTGAAGACTATCAGATTAGATACTCTGGCTTCCCCTGAGGAGATGGCTGAGCTGGTAGACCGGTTAATCAAAGAGGCTCAGGCTGCAGGCAGGCTCTCTCATCCGAATATTGTCACCATTTACGATGTGGGACAGGAAGGAGACCTTTACTATATTGCTATGGAATACCTGCAGGGATATACTCTGGATAAGATGATCCAGAAGAAATCGGACCTGAATTACAAGATCGTGGCTAAGATTATGATCCAGACCTGCCTGGCTTTAAGTTATGCCCATGAAAAAGGGATAATCCACCGGGATATCAAGCCGGCCAACATAATGATTCTGGATAATTTCGATATAAAAGTGATGGACTTCGGAATCGCCAGGTTAGGCGGCTCTGCAACTATGACCCAGACCGGAATGGCAATGGGAACGCCCAGCTATATTGCTCCGGAGATTCTCCAGGGGAAGACTGCTGACAAAAGATCGGATATCTTCTCCCTGGGAGTAGTCCTGTACGAGATTTTAACCGGGCAAAAACCTTTTAGAGGAGAAACCATCAGCGCTTTAATCTACAGCATATTGAACGACCAGCCCCTAATGCCCTCAGCCATAAATGAGAAAACTCCGACACTTTTTGACCGCATTGTAGGCAAAGCCCTGATGAAGAATCCCGAGGAAAGATACCAGAATGCCTCTGAGATGGAAGCCCAGTTAAAAGAATTCCTTTCCTCTTTTGTCGTCACCCGCACTTTCAGGATCTGACGAAAACATTAATCAACAGGGGCAGACCCCTGGAGGCTGTTGCCGAAGTCTTTTTTGGGAGAAATTTTATGTAGGGACAGGGCTTGTCCCTGTCCTAACTCTAATGCGGACAGCCACAAGGGCTGTCCCTACGTCAACGACTCCTGACTCAATTTACCATTTCTATGAGTTAAGCAACAGCCCCTTGCGTGTTTGCCCCATTCACACTTTTCTCGCAGCTAAAGTTTTAGGTTTCTGTATATCTATTGATGTAGGATCAGTTCATGAATTGTCCCCATGCAGTTCCGCATTAAAATTTTATTTGCTTGATAGCGAAATTAGAATTATAATATCTCTGAGTTTTTCAGAGGAAATCAATGTCCAGAAAGATCTTGATAATTGAGGATGACAAGGATATCGTCGAATTGGTCAGACATTATCTGGAAAAGGAAAATTTTGTCCTGAAAGATGCTGCAGATGGTTTTTCAGGTCTTAAGAAGGCAAAAGCTGAAAATTTTGACCTGGTTATACTGGATATAATGCTTCCGGAAATGGATGGACTGGAGGTCTGCAAAGAGTTAAGAGCAGATCCAAAAACTTCCTCTACTCCTGTAATAATGCTAACCGCTAAAGGAGAGGAGACAGATAAGATCGTTGGCTTGGAAATAGGAGCGGATGATTACCTAACCAAGCCTTTCAGCCCCAGAGAGCTGGTTGCCAGAATTAAAGCTCTGCTCCGGAGAGTTGAGAAAAAAACTGAAAAGGAGAAAATCTATCGTTATGGTAATCTGGTTCTGGACCCATTCAAACATGAGGTAACTCTGGACAGAAAGGTATTTCAACTGACTTCAAAGGAGTTTGCCTTGCTCGAATGTTTACTGCGAAACAAGGGAAGGGTTTTAAGTCGGGATTACCTGATGGACCAGGTCTGGGGGTACGATTATTATGGAGGGATGCGCACTGTGGATGTTCATATCCGCAGATTAAGGGAAAAAATTCCCGTATTATCTAAAAGCATTCAGACCGTGAAAAACCTGGGATACAAACTGAAAGAGAACCCTTCTGAATGATTCATAACTCTTAAAGGCACTATTAATGAAAATGCAACTGAAATTATTTGTTCATTCGGGAATAGGAATTCCCGAATGTGGTGGGGTGCGGGAAAACCAATTCCCGCACCAACAAGTGAAATTTCCCCGTCTCTGGGGGTATGCCCTAAATTTTTGTTTTTATTCGTCATTCGTCATCTGTTATCCGTCATTTCATTTTTGGTGGTTTTTTCAATGAGGATGCAGCTTAAGTTATTTTTGACTTATCTTCTGGTCAGCTTGCTGGGTCTTTTCTTAGCCGGCGTTTTGATTTTGACTTCAGAGAGAAAACGCTCCCTGACTCAACTCGAGCAGAGTATGTTTTCTCAAACTCACCTTTTGTCTATTATCTTCTCTACTTCCTTGTGTGACAGTTTAAGCCTTGCCAAAATAGACAGTTTAACTGATGAGCTCAGCAGAGATATTCAGGGCAGGATAACCATCATCGACAAACAAGGTAAAGTCCTGGGTGATTCTTACGAAAGTGGCGAGAAACTTTCCAATATGGAGAATCACAGAAACAGGCCTGAGGTAGCTTCAGCTTTGCAGGATAAGCATGGAAAGAGCATTCGCTATAGCTATACCGTAAAGGAGGAGATGCTTTATGTAGCTTCTCCCATCAAATTCCAGGGCGAGATCATAGGTGTAGCGCGCTTAGCTCTTCCATTGACCGAATTGAGACATCAGCAGAACAGGATATTGAATATTGTCCTTTTAGGACTCGTTCTGGCCTTCATATTTTCTCTGGTCTTGAGTTTGGGCTTTGCTGACCGGGTATCCAAACCTTTGCGCCAGATGATTCAGATAGGCAAGTCGATGTCCAAAGGAGATTTTACCCAGAGGACTAAGACAAAGACCAGAGATGAAATAGGGGAATTAGGCGAGATCTTGAACCAGATGTCAGATGAGCTTTCACAGAAGATCGCTCAGATAAGTGAGGAAAAATCTCAGCTCGATTCGGTTCTCTCCAGCATGGTGGAAGGAGTTCTGGCTGTGGACTCCTCTGGAAAAGTCCTTTTAGTTAACAAGACTTTGAGTCAGGTGTTTAATCTGGGTTCCGCAAATTACGGAAAGCCATATTACGAGGTAATTCGTAATCCGGAACTTGATCAATTCATTCAGGAGGTTCTGACAAACCCAAAGGAGAAAAGAAAAGAAGTCTCTTTTTTTCATCCGGAAGAAAAGGATTTTATGGTGCAGTCCGCCTTGGTGGAGCAGAAAAGAAAAGGCTCCATCTCACTGCTTTTCGTTTTCCACGACATCACCGAGCTTAAGAAAACAGAGCGGGTTCGGAAAGATTTCGTGGCAAACGTCTCTCACGAATTGAGAACTCCATTGACCTCAATCAAAGGTTTCGTGGAAGCCCTGAGAGATGGTGCCATTAACGACCCGGAAAAATCTCTACAATTTCTATCCATAATCTCCCAGCATGCTGATCGCATGAATAAAATCGTGACCGATCTTCTCCAGCTCTCCCGAATCGAATCTAAGGACTTTACCTTGAAGATAGAGCCTTTTTTTCTGAAAGAGCTTTTGGATGAGGTTTCTTCTACTCTCAAGAACTCAGCCCAGGATAAATCTCAGATTCTGGAGATCAGCCTTCCGTCTCCTGATCTTCAAATCTCAGCAGACAGACACTGGATAATCCAGGCTCTGACCAACCTGGTGGACAATGCCATCAAATACACTCCTGAAAAAGGGAAGATAAGGATTGAAGTGAAAGATAAAGGAGAATCTGTCGAGATTGCGGTAATCGACAACGGAATAGGAATTCCTCAGAAAGACCTGCCCCGCATTTTCGAAAGGTTTTACCGGGTGGACAAAGGGCGTTCCCGGGAATCAGGAGGAACCGGGCTAGGGCTTTCCATAGTCAAGCATATAATCGAAGCCCATGCTGGAAAAGTCGAGGTCAAAAGCCAAGAAGGAAAAGGAAGCGAGTTCAGTTTTACGCTGAGAAAGGTGTAAGCCGTATTTCTGGAATGTAAAGCTTCAGCTTTGCCATTATAAAGCTAAAGGTTTCTACTCCAGTTCTTCTGCAAAACCTGTGGAACAGGCATCTTGCCTGTTCAGTGTTGTCAGAGAGCAAAGCCTGGCGTAGCCACAGGAATGTCTGACCTATCGAAATATTTTTGTAGCGGAAACCTTCAGGTTTCCATTAAATGGATGGAAGGCTGAAGCCTTCCGCTACAATATGTTGTAGGGACAGAATCCGCCTGAGGCGGATTCTGTCCTTACTATTTAATTACCCAGGAATAATCCAGTTCTGCGGTTTTTCTTATCATTGCGCTCACCGAGCAGTATTTGTCTGCAGAAAGCTCCACTGCATTTTTCAAGTCAGAATCTTTGAGGTCTTTCCCCTGAAAAATATATTCTATCTTGATCTTTTTGAAAACCCGGGGATGTTCATCCTCTCTTTCTGCCTCAAGTTTTATCTCCAGACCATCTAATTTGACCCTTTTCTTTTCCAGAATCGGAACCACATCCAATCCGGTGCAGGCTCCGAGGGCTGTTAGCACTAACTCCATCGGAGTTGGTCCGGTGTTTTCTCCGCCTTTTTCGACGGCTATATCCATCTTCACCTTGTGTCCTGATTCGGTTTCTCCTTCAAATCTGCGTTTACCCAGCCATTTTATCTTAGCCCACATATTTCTCCTTTTATTACTTAGGGATTCTCCTTTTTAATGATAGCCTTAATATCTGGAGTGTAAATCTCAAGATCCATTCTGGACCTTCAGGTTTACCAGTCGAACTAAGGTAAGAAGGTAAAGCTAAAGCTTTACACTCCATTCTGCGATGTCAGACAGGAATGTCTGACCTGCTGGAAAAAATCTAAAGTTAAAAAGAGAGAACCTCTCTTTTAATTATCCTATCAGCCGCACCCTTTAGATCCATATCCGCTGATCGGACAGGACACCTCGCCATTTACCCTTTTAAGTCTGGCGAAGTGACAATTGGGGCATTCCTGCCCCTCTTTCAGTATCTCAACTGTGAAACTCTCTTTATCTCCAGATTCTTTTTCCTCTTCTGTTTCTTCTTTCTTACCTAAATTCGCCAGCACAATCCTGACTAATTTATCAAAACTCTTTCTAATTTCTCCACGAAACTGCCCTTCGGAGCAGCGCCAACCATCTGATCCACCACCTGACCTTTTTTGAAGAAAAGCAGGCTGGGGATGCTCATTATCCCGTATTTGATCGAGGTCTTGCCATTGTTGTCCACATTAAGCTTTCCTACCTTAATGCGACCAGCATATTCCTTTGCCAGATCATGCACAATCGGGCCCACCATCCTGCAGGGACCACACCAGGTAGCCCAGAAATCCACTAAAACCGGTAAATCCGATTTCAAAACCTCCTGCTCAAAATTATCATCAGTCAGCTCAATAGGCTCGCTCATCTTCTCTCCTCATGCTTTGAGATTTAGTTGTCACTTGGACCCGATTTCGGATAGAATCTCTTTGATCCTTTCAAATAACTTCTGCTCCTTTTCCATTCCAATTATCTGCTCTAAAACCTTTCCCTGTCTGAAAAAAAGTAGATTGGGCATGCTCAGGATATTAAACCTTGCGCCTATCTCAGGATATTTGCCCACATCTAATTTCCCTACCTTTAATTTACCTTTATATTCAGTTGATACTTTTTCTAAGATTGAGAACATCCCTTTGCAGGGTCCGCACCACTCTGCCCAGAAATCGACCAGACAAACATCCTTTGATTGTATAACCTCGGAGTCAAAATTTTTATCAGTTAATTCGATCATACCTTCTTTTCTAAGTCTTTTATTCTCTTCTCCAATTCCCTGATCTTTTTGACATATAGAGGTAAAAGAGTGATGCAGGCTTCGATTTTCTTAGCTTTAGTGTGCTCTCTGGCTGGATAACCCGAGACTATGGTGTTAGAGGGAATAGACTTGGTTACTCCGGCCTGGGCACCGAACATCACATTATCCCCTATCTTTAAATGCCCCAGTAACCCGACCTGCCCTCCCATAACTGCATTTTTACCCACCCTGGTACTTCCTGAAATCCCTACCTGTGCGGCTATAACGGTATTCTCTCCAATGGAAACGTTATGGCCTATCTGAACCAGGTTGTCGATTTTAGTTCCCCTCCCTATCCTGGTCTCGCCTAAAGTAGCCCTATCGATGGTGGTATTAGCGCCTATCTCGACATCGTCCTCTAACACAACTTTCCCCACCTGAAGTATCTTATGATAAACTCCACCTTCTTTTGCGTACCCAAATCCATCGCTACCGATAACTGCTCCACTATGCAGGATAACTCTTTTGCCGATCAGGCTTTCTTCCCGGATCGTCACCCTGGGATAGAGAAAGCTCTCCTCTCCTAAAACAGAATCGTCGCCAATAAAGCTTCCGGCTAAAATCGTTACCCGGTCTTCGATTTGAACCCTGTCGCCGATAATCACATATGGACCGATATGGATACCCTTTCCAATCCTGACATCTTTTCCCAGAATGGAGCTTTTATGAATACCCTCTGGAAAATCTTTTTTTATTGTGAAAATTTCTAACGCTTTGCAAAAAGCATAGTAAGGATTGTTATGCCTGATCAAAGGAATCTTTGCTTTATCGATCTCCCTGCCCACTATCACTGCGGAGGCTCTGGTTTTCTCCAGATAAACCCTGTACACAGGATTAGCCAGGAAAGAAAGCTCACCTGGTTCTGCCTCCTCGATTCCTGCTATACCCTTAATCCTGATGGAGCCGTCCCCTATGAGTTCTCCTGAGATAAGAGAAGCTATTTCCTCTAAGGTTTTCTCCATATCCGAGCTTTTTAAACGAAAATTTATTGCATCTTGCTCAAAGCATCTAAGACCATATCAGTCAAATCCAGACCTTTTTTCGCCCAGGCAACGTTCCCGTTAACTGCATCGAAGATCATTATATAATTATTCTCCAGGGCTATCTTCTCTAAAGCGGCATTGATCTTATCTAAAATCGGCTTAGTCAGGTCAGTATTTAGCTTCTCCATTTTCCCGCCCGGGCCAAAGGTCTGATTGACAAAGGTCGTATATTCGGTCTTCTTCTGCTCGATGAAATGCTCTTTCTCCTTTTTCTTCTCCTCGCTCAAAAGCAGGCTCTGTTTGTCGAAGTCAGCCTGCAGGCTATCCACACCTTTTTTAAGGCTGTCTGCCTGGAGCTGCCATTTAGCTACCTCCTGATCAAATTTTACCTGAACGTCAGCGAATTCTTTATAACTGGTCCGGAGCTTCATAGAATCTATATATCCGATCTTCCCCTCTTGAGCCAGAAGCTGGGTACTAAAAAGAATTAGAAAACTCATCCCGGACAAAAAAACTGCCAGGATTTTTGAATTTATTCTAAACATTTTTTCCTCCGAAACTTAGAAGGGTCTGCCGAACTGGAAGTGAGGTCTCCACTTATCTTTTCCAGGATAGTCAAATCCATAGCCAAAATCAAAACCGATCATCCCTAAGCTGGGCACGACCATCCTGAAACCAAAACCGGCTGATTTGTAAAGTCGTCCGAAAGAAACAGGAGAAAACTGCCGGCCGGTCATCCAGGCATTTCCGGCATCCGCAAAAAGCAGCGCATAAATCTGCTGTTCCACCAGGGGAAATTGATACTCCAGATTATATACCAGCATACTCCTCCCGCGAATGAGATTACCAGAAGCATCTCTGGGACCTATCCAGCCATCCGGATAACCCCTTACCATTCCATCCGGGTCAGTGCCACCAGGGGCAAATCTCTCGCTATAGGGAACATTTGAGTTGCGGTCATATCCATCGATTAACCCAGCCCGGACTTTTGCCACCAGGACGAATTTCCAGAAAGTTTTCACGTATTTGGAGAACTCGAATATATATTTATGATAGGACCAGTTTCCACCTAAAAGCCCGCCGGCTAATTCAACATCATAAGTCAGAACCGAACCGGAAGTGGCAAATTGAGGTAAGTCTCTGGAATCCCTCAAGAAAGTGAAGTTCACACTTGATGTCATTTGTGGCCATTTTATGTACTGCAGTCCGTAGGGACTATCTTTGTAATTTGTCAGATAAGTCTCAGAGAAATCAAAATAGCGAACGCTTTCCAGTCTGTATCTGACGTAGAGCCTCGAGTAGTTATCTGGCCAGCTTAGTCTTCTGCCTATCCTCAGTCCAACCCCGGTTCTGCCTTCTGTGAAGTCAGTATACCATCTGCGGTTGACCCGATAAATGTCTATTCCCACAGAAGTAGGGGTATCTCTGAACCAAGGCTCAGTAAAATCAAGCTGAAGGGAATTTCTAGTTTTTCCGAATTCCCAGTTAAGCTGCACATTCTGCCCATTACCCATAAAATTAGGTATCCCCAGGCCAATAGAACCCACTAATTTGTCGACCGCACTATACCCTGCTCCAAAATTAATAGTGCCGGTCTGTTTCTCCTCGATTTTGAGTATGAGGTCTATGTCGCCATTCGGTAATACCTCGATATCCGGAGTCACATTGGAGAAATAGTTCAGATACATCACATCCCTCAGGCTCCTCAAAAGGATCGAACGATGAAACCTCCGACCCGGAATCACTGATAATTCCCTCCGGACGACTTTCTCCTTGGTCTTGATATTACCTTCGATTCTCACGAAATGGATATTAGCTGGAACCCCTTCAGTTATCTGGTAATCGATATTGACCACATTTCCCTGGGTGGAGGTATTGTCCAGGATCTGGACGTAGATATATCCTTCTTCTTGATAAAGATTGTTTAGCTCGGTTAAAGTCTCCTCAAATTTCTTCTGATCATAAAATTCCCCTGGTTTGAACTTAACTACCTTCCGAAGTTTCTCTTCTGGAAAGATAGTGTTCCCATGGAAACTCACCCCTCCGAATTTATATCTTTCCCCTTCAGAAAGCACCAGCCGGATGAACATATCCTTGCCTGTGGGATCAAACCAGATCGAATCCGACAGGATCTCCGCATCCAGGTACCCATTTTTCTTGTAGAAATCCGTGATCCGCCCCTTATCCTCCTGGTATTTTTCAGAATTGAACTCACCGCTTCTGAGCAAGCTGGCCTGTTTGGTCTTCATCTGTTTTTTGATCTTCCCCTCGCTGAAATCCTTGTTCCCCTGGACGTTGATTTTCTTTATCTTGACTTTCTGGCCCTCATCGATCTTATAATCCAAGACCACTTCCTCTTCCTTCGAACCAGGCTTGAGCTCAGACTGCACCCTGGTTGCCGCATAACCTTTATCCCGGTATAAGCCCTGAATGACATTGATGCCATCCTTAACCTGCTGGGGGCTTATCTGCATCCCGGCTTTCAGACCCAGTTTATCTTCTATCTCCCGATTCTTAAATCTCTTGTTCCCTTTTATCTCTAGCTGGGCAAGTTTTGGATATTCTTGAAGTCTGATCGTGAGGATAACCCCTCCTTCAGTTTGCGTGGCGGTAATCGTTACATTTGAAAAAAGTCCTAAGCCGTAAATCCTTTTGATAGCCCTCTGGATGCTGGTCAGATCAAGATTAGAGCCCGGGGTAAATCCAGAAGCTAAGAGAACCAGAGATTTATCAGCAGATTTATTCCCCACAACCTCTACCCGGGATATGGTTAAAACCTGGGCATAGGAAAAAGAGTAAACTAAAAGTATTAAAAGCAGGAGCAGAATAGATTTTTTGGATATCATTTTTATTTTTTAAGATTTTGACTTTTTAGGTGCGTTTATCTTACTGATCATTATCTGGGTATAGTCCTGCCGGTGCCCTTTTTTCCTTCTGTACTTCACTCTTCTTTTGAATTTATAAACCAGGATCTTTTTTCCTTTACCGGTAGACAAAACCTGAGCCTCAATTTTAGCACCCTCCAGATAGGGTTTCCCCATCAGGGGCTCTTTTTCATCCCTGGAGATCAAAAGCACCTTATCGAATACGATCTCTTTCCCCTGTTCTGCTGCTATTTTCGGAATTTTCAGCTTATCCCCTTCCTGGACTTTAAACTGCAGACCACCGGTTTCCATTACTGCATACATCTATCTTCCTCCGTTTGTGAAATTTTGACTCAAATTCTAAATTTTATACGAAGGCTAATATATTACTATTTTACCCTTAGTCAAGCAGATTTGTTTCATCAGTTTTCTCAAAAATTAACTTTGGGGAAAGATAGAATAAGGGAGTATCTATGTTCATATAAATGTAACAAGTTAAATGATGTAGCGGAGGTCTTCAGACCTCCATTTTTTCCTTCAAAATAAAAAAATCCTGTTCTCTTTTTAAAAGAACAGGATTTTATTTTAAAACCTTATTATTTCTTTACTTTTTCCTTCTAAATCTGAAAGCACCTAAACCCAACAAACCTGTGCCTAAAAGCATCAGAGTGGATGGTTCGGGAATAACACCAGGTCTATACACATTAGAGGCATCACCTGACATGTTGTCTGTCAGCCAATAATTGCCCGCATCATGCATTAAAACGTAAGCCATGTTGCTGGGTGCGTTGACTGTGAGGTAACCGAGACTATAATTCCCTTCCCACTGTGTGTTCGCGGGTCCCGCAGCCAAATCGAGAAGGTTGTCAAACTCATCATAGGCTTCCAGATAAAAATCACTGGCTGAGTTATAGCCAGTCGTGAAAAAGGAACCGTCATGCGACAGGAAGTCAATTCGACCCATTCCCTGAGTTTGGCCAAGCCACGCAAAAACATAGCCAGCCATATTGTACCTTCCTGTACCCCAGGAGTCGCCTAAGTCGTTGGAGACATTCCAGTTTCCGGTTGTAGCGTCACCATATATCCAGTCAAAGCCTGCTGTGTTGGTGAACTGTAAACCAGGAATACCTGAAGCAATGGCTCCTCCATCATTACCCAGACCCCACTCAAAATCCAAAGACCATTGTGCGTTACTCTGAACCGCAGAAGCGAAAACCAGAGCTAACGCTAATCCCAAGAGCGATAAGTACTTCATTCTTCTTTCACCTCCATACTTTGTTTAAATGTTAATTGTTTAGTTTCTTTAATTTTCCAAGAACTTAAATAATAATTCTATCACATATTAAGAAACTCATATGCCAAAGGGCACCGTAAAAAGACATCTTTTTTATCTTCTTTATTTGATTGAAGTTATAAGCAGATTACTGAGCCTATTTTAGTTGGAACTATTTTCTGCCTTAACCAAAATGTCAATATTCTTGAACAACAAGCTTTTTGGCTTTGACGAATTTCAGATTAAGATATTGTTATTCTTCAGGTTAGACAAATTATTGTGTTTGTTCAAATTCTGGACAAAAAGACAGATATCTTTTTTTAAATTAAATGTAGATTAATCGAGTTTTCTTTGCAGAAAAAAATAAAACACCCGATCCGTCGCCAGAGCGGACCGGGCGTTCTCAATTACAATCTTTCCCTCTCATCTCAGGAAAAGATGCTTTCAGCAAGGATTAAACTATGGAACATTTACCCTGTAATGAATTCCCCAGATCCTGGAATCATAAGGATCAGAGGCGCTCCCATCCAAGCTTGTATGCTTTATCACATCAATTCCTGCATGTCTTATGGCAACATAGACCGAATCCATCATACCACTACCGACCATCCAGGTACCGGTAAAAGATCCATCTCCGTTGTTATGAAAAGATCGTCGGTGAGGTTTGCAATTAAAGTAATGACAGGCGAGTGAATGTAGATAAACCGAATCCGAAGCATCTCCCGTGTAAACAGTCAGGGTCACGGAATCACCGGCATTGAAGGTTAAGATATTTTCCTTTGAAGTGGTATCAGTTATATCCGACTCAGTTAGAGCCAGGTTATGTTCTGGAGAAACGACTTTCACTGAATCTATTATTCGCGTATTTGCTGGAAATGAATGAACTAAAAGACCTGAGATCCCTACTAATCTCCAGCCCCGATGATGTGTCTCATTTCCTTCCCTTTTCTCGAAATAAGCATGCTTTACTGCCTCATCGGTTAAAGGCTTAGACATACTCTGTGAACTATCTTTTGCTAAAACAAAAAGGCGTCCATAAAGGGTATCAGTCACAGTTACATAAGCATAGGGATAGAGATGAGTTGAATCTGCCTGATGGACAGTTACATTTATGTCCCTGGTCACGCGGTTTATTTTTCTCCACCAGAATCTTATGGTATCAACTGTTGCTATTTTGGGAAAGCCTGTGGAGTCCGGGCTGATTATCTCCTGAGGAAATGAGTATGAGTCTGAACCTATCAGGCTGTAGATAGCTTCCTGATCCAAGTTCGTAGTAGGGCTGGTGGATTTCTTGCAGCCTGAGAAAAAAATGAAAACCAGAACTAAAATCATTCCCCCGAGCATCAATTTTTCTTTGTTCATTTTCATTTCTTCTCTCCTTTAAGGTTAAAGTTCTTTAAAAGGTCTTTAATCTTTTTTGCACCTCACCTCCTCTAAAATTGTCTTTTTAATATATTTGACCCCCCATCCTTAAAAAGGTTTAATATCTATTACCTACGATATAAAGTCGGAAAGTAATAAATGAAAATTTAAGCTTTTTTTAGCTTTTCTATAGAAAAAATGCCAGATGAGGCTGACAAAATAAAAATAATATCCTTTCCCCCCCATTTGTGAAGTACTAATTTGTAAAATATCTCAAATTCCAGCAGACCCTAAACTAAGCCGCAGCCTGGGGTGTTTCTTTTTTCTCCTTAACAATAAGATTAGTGATCAGGGCGATGAAAAATCCATACACCCCGCCTAAAATCAGAGTTCCCCAGAAAATCATGGTTCCTTTTTCAGGAACTGAGCCGGCTGCAAAAGCCATAGGTATAGAGATTATCAAACCGATCAGAATTCCGTGAGCCAGGTAGTTTATCTTCCAGGCCGAAATACCGATGACAAAACCGATAAGCGTCCGGCTCAGGATAATCGACCAGGCCATACTCCCTGGCATTGGCCCGCCTGAACTGGCTAATCTCCAGCAGACGATTCCGGCAATAACACCAAGGATGGTAGCAACTAAAATTTTCGTACCTTTCATCTTCTCCTCCGTTTCGAAAGTCTGGAGTATAAAGCCTCAAGGTCTTGAGACTTTAGCTTTATCGTTTAATCCCGCCAGCGGCGGGATACTCCAATTCCTTTCGGTTCAAATATCTTTCTTCAAACCGCTGGTGCCTCAGATGCTTTCTCCCTTATAATCAGGTGAGAGATTATCTCGATCAAAGCTCCGTAGACCATACCTGAAACCCAGTATCTGACAAACCCGCCCATAGGAAGCGCAGGCAGAGCCGCCGGGAAGTAGACGATTGCGCCTATAATTAACCCGTGAAGGACATAGTTGAATTTGAAACCTGATATCCCGATGATAAAGCCTAAGATTCCTCCCTCGAAGACGATTGACCAGTAAATTCCGGCACTCAGACCTGGCATCCCCCTGGTCATAAGATAAGCGATGATGCCAAAGATAAAACCTAAACCGGTAGTAACTAAAACCCTGGTTCCACTCATTTCCCCTCCTTAAGTTAAAGGGTTAAAGGTTTTCCTCTAAGCAAACACTGGCGAGAAGTTTTTAATAATTAGTAAATCTGAAAGCCGTTTGTCAAGGAAAAAAATTTATCGCTTCCAGTTCTAAAGAAAAAACCAACTAATCCGATATAATTTATCAAGAAGGGGGAACTCAAGAAAGAATCGAAAAGGAGGTGAAATAGATGACCAAGACAACCAACCCGAATTTCAACCCAACTACCAAGGAAAACTACAGCTACAATTATGAGACTCTTCCTTATGAGAAGATAAACACTCCAGGGACATATTACTTCAATCCCACCGGGATGCTGTTAAGGATTCCACCCGAGGGAGTATCGCAGGGACATAGCCCGGTTATCCCCTTTGTTTGGCGAGAGGAGTGCTTTGTTACCAAGATATCAGACGATCCCTGGGTACCGATTTCCAAGGCTCGTCAGCTTTGCGCTAACTGGGATCTGCCAGTGAATTTCTAAGTTTTGTTTAGCAAATATAAAGCTCTCGATTCCCCCTTTTAATCTAAGAAATTTACATTAGATAACAAGAGGACCTGCTGGAACAAAAAATCCAGCAGGTCTTTTCTTTGCTTCTTGGTAGACCCACATTGCCCTCAATGTGGGTCATACTGAGACATTAACGGTAGCGTTGCCACACCTGTGGCAACGTAGAAACGTCCTCACGGGAGTGAGGACGCTACGAACTTTGTACAAACAACTAAAATTAGTTTGAGATTTTCGGTTTCAATCCCGCCTCAAGCTCCAGCAGATATTATTTTCGCCAGAGCTTGCCTCCGTAGCCGCGCAGGTTTCCATTGGCTTCGATTACCCGATGGCAGGGAATCACAATAGAAAGATAATTTGCTCCGTTTGCCCTGCCTACTGCTCTTTGAGCACCTGGTTTACCAAGATGTTTTGCTATCTGACCATATGACCTGGTTTCGCCATAAGGAATCTGAAGCAGTTGTTCCCAGGTCTTTTTTTCAAATGGCGTGCCGGTCACATCAATTTCCACTCCAAACTTCTTGAGTTTTTCAGCAAAGTAATCTCCCAGCTCATTTTCAAGTCTATCTAAATGCTGGTTATTTCCCTTAATCAATGACATCCGGTAACGTTTTTCTACCCGCTGTTTAATTCGCTCCACTCCGCCGCGGTCGTGCCATTCTAAAAAGCAGATGCCTTTATCAGTCGCGCCTGCTATCATTTCGCCAAGCGGACTATTCAGATTGCGAAAGAAAATCTTACCTTCTTGCATAAAACCTCCCTGGTGGTTGACCAAATTCTCTTACAAATGCCTCCCGAAAACCGCTTGCCGATTCATACCCGCACTCGTAGCCGGCTGAAAGATAGTCAGAGCCAGATTGAATCAGCAGGCGAGCATGATTCAGGCGTATCTTTCGATGAAAAGTTAGAGGCGTCATTCCGAGATGAGTTTTAAAATATCTCCTAATGGTTGATATGTCGACACTTGTGAGCTGTATGAGTTTTCCTTCGTTGAGTCTTTCAGTTCGGTTCTCTCTCATGAAATTTAAAACAGTATGTAGCCATTCGGGAAGGACATCAGGATACTTCTCCGATCTGCACCTTTTACAGCCCCGCAGACCCGCGGCAATGGCTTCCTCACGCGTGGAATAGAAGACCACGTTTTCCAGCTTTGGCTTTTTGGCTTTACATGAAGGCAGACAGTAAATCCCAGTAGAATGCACCCCCACATAGAATTTTCCATCGTAGGTGGAATCATTCGTGAACATTGCCCGGACCATTTTCTGGTAGTTCAATTTCATCCTGCATAAAAGTTAAAATATAACCTTCTTTTTGTCCACCGATTTTCGAGCAAGTAAATAAAATATTTTAAGTGATAATTTGGGAATAGGAATTCCCGAAGCCTAAGTGCGCCGGCATCTCCCTGATGCTTATGCAGCAACCAAAACAATCTGTTAACCATCCTTCGGGATGGTTGAGCTACGAGGTTAAACTGATAGTTGAAAATTTACTCTTTTCACCACGTAAGCATTACCTCTGTGAGTAATACAAATTCTTCCTTCATTTTTATGGATTAAAGAGTTTTTCTCCAATTGTCTCAGGACAGTATTGAAATGATTATCATCTTTAATCGATATCCAAGTTCTAAGTTCATCAAAAGTTGCACCATACTTGCTCCGGTAATAAAGAAGTATAAGTGTTTTCTTGGGGATTGATAGTTTAGGGTCCAAAATTTTTAAAAAACCATCAAAATCTTGCACAATTGGAATTTTTATTTCAATGAGAGAATCCACAAGTAGCTGTGCTTCTTTCATACTTGAAGTATAATACAATCTTATGAATTCACCTAACATCCATTTGCAAGCACTCAAGACAAAAGTTGCATCTAAAAAATTTGGATCTACGTCTCCGGTAGTATGACCCACACGTCTTCTATGTCGAATATCGTAAATACATCTACAGATCCTTGGAGCATGAATTCTGATAGAGTCATGAAATTTATCGCTGGGTAGTCTCTCCAATTTTTCGATAACACCCTTGTAGTCTAATTGATGCGTTAATTCAGTATAACTACCAGTCGTCAAGTACTCGAATGCTCTCATCATTACTTCTGTAAACTGGGCACCTTCTAGTTCAGAGGGCTTATACCTTCCCATGTAGTAATTCACATTTAGTTCTTTGTAATGCTCCAGCATCCGGTCAACAAGTGCCTGATCTATGACCTTGGATAATTCATCTTTAACCTTATCAAGTAAGCTTTGTTTCATTTTCCTCCTCTTTTAATTGTCTATTACTATTGTCAACAAATTCCACTCCCTTAGGCAAAATAGAATATGCCCACTCTTTCCCTATCTTCCTTCTTTGCACCATCCTTCCCAACTCTTTTTTCAAAACAGTTGAAATGTTTTCCTTATGGATTTTATCCAGACCAAAGTTTCCTTTTAGGATTTTCTCTATTTCAGTAGGTGTCAACTCCTGCACAGGGAATTGTTCACCCACTAACTTCAAAACCATAAGAGATTTATCCAAAAGCTTTCCTTTTTCCCTTATTCTTGTGTAATTGGATATGTCTATATTGGAGCCAATGACGATGTTGAGAGTTTCCTCCCTTGTTACTGTCGGTCTTTCCAATTCCTCCTCATGTTTCTCCATTATTGCTGTTTTGTTTCCCTTCGTGGACACTAATTGAGAAGCATCACGCAATAAATGACTCAATACGATTTCGAAACAAGATTTTTGTAGTTCTTTTTCGACCTCTTTTGAAATTTTCTGAGCAATTACTAACTTCTCCCTTATCAGTTCTTCATCCATTTAATTCCCCCCTTTTTTTAACCAATCCTTTATTAAATCAGCGATTGTTCTTATAGCGTGATTCGGCACAAAGTAACGACTCTTATCGTCTTTCTGCAGCAGTCGATTCTTGTGTAGCCTTACAAGCGCTGGGTTCACTGTTCCCATGGGCATTCCAGTTCGCTCTTGAATGAACTTGGGCTTTGTTGCTTCATTCTCTGTTTCTGGTAGCAAGCCTAAATGCAGGGCAGCTTTTCTGCCGAGCAAGTATACAAAAATCTTAATATCAGGCGGGGCATCCTTATACGAGGAATGAAAGATAATATCCCCTGTCTTTTCGAGACCTACGAATGGTTTCAGAACATCGGTTAAGATATCCTCGTAGATTTTGCCACTATCGACCAAGAGCTCTTTGAGCTTCTCGTTTGACATCACAGACCTCCTATTGTAAAAGGTTAAAAGTTTGCGGACCTCTGTTTCCTCTATACAATACGAGCAGAGACTAATGTTGTTTGAGATTTTTTTGATTTTCTTTATTGATTATTAAAACGATAATTATCTGATAAGTAGTTAATACTTAGATTTCCGGAATAATCATTTGGTCGATGATGATTCTACTGTAAGCATAAGCAGTTAACTATATGCAGTATTCACAATAATTACCATTCTATATTTTGTGATATAATTTAATAATAGTATTATTATATTAACAATGGATTGACCTTTTAACTTCCTTGGCTGCTGTGGATTAGCTAATATATTAAGAAACTCTCCATATAAATTCCTAAATAATAATTATTACTACTTCCATTATTTTAGTGATTATTTTCATTGCATCATATATTACCATAGAACCCGTTTACTATCAACGAGTTCAGATTTAGTAAGTGAAGTTCGCAATTTCTATTGGATTTCAATTTTGACAATTCATGATTTTGCAAAACGTGAATGACTAAGAAGAGCAAGAGAAAGCGCCCCGTAGAAACATCGGGAACTACGGATTTGTGGTTGCCCAATTAGTTGGGCATTTTGGCTCCATAAATTGACAGAAAAAAGAACGTCCGACACGAAGTTCGGACGTTACGAAATACCCTCTCCTTGTAAGAGAGGGTTAGGGTGAGGTCTTCAATCATTTCGTCCTCACGGGAGTGAG
>JAUYBY010000026.1 GCA_030692925.1 Candidatus Zixiibacteriota bacterium
GTTGCTTAACTCATAGAAATGGTAAATTGAGTCAGGAGTCGTTGACGTAGGGACAGCCCTTGTTGAGCGAAGCGAAATCCATTTTTTATCTGGATGGCTGTCCGCATTAGAGTTAGGACAGGGACAAGCCCTGTCCCTACACTACACAAGATTACTCCCAAAAAAGACTTCGGCAACAGTCTCCTTGTGTCTGCCCTGGCGACCCTAAAAGGGTCGCGCTACGAAAACCGATATGTCAGAATCCGGGTCAGGAGCACAGGACTCCTGATCTACCGCTCTTCCTTGGTGTCCTGACCAACGAAATTTTTGTAGGTCGGGCTGTCCCGCCAAAGGAGGGATTGCCCGACAAATCGCTATATGTCGGGTAGCTTGCGCAACCCGACCTACTTCTACTGTCCCTACACAAATTGTCTCCGTCCTCACAGGAGTGAGGACGCTACAGCCCTATTACTTTCGACAATTCTTTTATCTCATAATCCTCAAAGTTTTCCAGTACTTTTTTATTCACTTGAATTTTCTCTTTTTTAAGGTTCAACCGGTAACAACCGATGCGATTGTTCTCTATGAGCTTCCCATCTGCGAGCGAAAGCTCTTTTTTCAGGCGATAAATATATTTACCCTGATTTTCCCCTTCTTCTAAATCTAATTTATGGATCCATCCTCCTTCTTTTTTGAAAGCAGCCCAGGCTAATTTGAAAAGATATTTGAAGCTTTTATGGCTGAGGAAGATTTTCCTATTGTCTATGAAGATTGTATATCTTCCTTTGATCAAGGTACCATCAAAAAAGAGGATACCCTTTGTGGACTCTCCTTTCGGGGAAACTGTAGGGGCACGTTGCAACGTGCCCCTACCTTTATTACCGATCCCCAGCAGTTTAATCTTTTCTTTCATCCGGCAAGCCAGATTTTCAGGTATTATCTTCTTCAATTCCTCTAAATCTATCTCTTTGACCTGTTCTTTGGAGCTACTCCCCTTTTGAAATAATTTCCATAGAAAATCTCTTCTCAGACCCGATATTCTCAATTTAGCCAGTTCAATCATATCCTGATTTATTCCAAATTGAACCTGCGTTGCCAGGTTTTTCAGAAATTTTACCATACTATTCTCAGAGTTCATCACTCTGGCGATAGCAGAAGCAGAATCCAGAAGCCAGGCAAGTTCTTGAGCCGCCTGAGAGATAAAGCCGCTTCTTAGTCCATATTCACTTTCCAGATCAAAAATCGGAATTTGGGTTATCCAATCGCAGAAAAGAAGGGATAGTTTGAGTCTGGAAAGCTGTTTTAATGAAGATTGAGCTGAATCTTCCAGCATTTCCTTTAGCTCTTCATCCAGCCAGACTATTCGGTCTGACCTGCCTTTGAGTTTATTCTGATAAACTCTGTTGTCTATTTCATAAAAAGAAAGATGCGCAAAAATCCTCTCCCCATCTTCGGTCTTCAGCAGCTCATAGAACCAGTTGACTGGCTCAAGAGTAGTTCCGTTTGCCAGCTTCCTTTTAATTTGCATACCGGTCTCGCATTTGATTCCCTGAAGTGCAATTACCTTTCCCAAAGTAGTGACAGAGAGTCTATCAGTCTCATCTGACGTCAACATTTGCTCTTCAAGTAACTCTGAAATTTTTTCTTTTGTAGCGGTCCGCCAGAGGCGGATTAGACCTCCATCTACAGAGACAGCAAAAGGAATAGTGGAAGGCTGTCCGCCAGAGGCGGATCCGCTACCATTGAAATCGAATTTTCGAGATGTAGCGGAGGTCTTTAGACCTCCATCTGGTGAAATCTCTGTGCCTGACATCGCTGAGTAGCTTGAGAGTAAGATTCTCTCCAATCCTGGATAATCCTTAACCAGCCCGGAAGATACCAGGTCCAGGATGATATCTTCCAGATTGATTTTGTCCAGAACGGGAATAAGCTTTTCCTCTTTGCCTTCTATATATTTATCCCAGAGCGAATCGAATTGAAACTGGTTGCCTGCCAGAAGGATCGACCTGCCGAAATCTTTTTCCAGACCGAATCTTCCAGCTCTGCCGGACATATTCTCATACTCATTCCAGTTTAAGGGAACAAGCACCCCCTTATCAGTAAAATCACCGCTCTCGTACTTTAAAGTCTCGATGAATACAGTTCTGGCTGGAAGATTAACTCCCATCGAAAGTGTGCTGGTAGCAAATATGACCCTGGTCTCATTTTCAAGAAAAGAATGTTCGACCACGTTTCTTTCCTCATAGGATAAGTCCGCATTGTGAAAAGCTACGCCCTTCTGGAGACAAAGCTCCAGTTTTTCCTTTAAGCCTGTTTCCTCCAAGTTCGACAGCTTTTCCAGGGCAGAGGATGAAGCCTCTCCGTTAAACTTTTCCGCAAAAGCCAAAGCCAGATTTGCAGTCTCATTCTTGCTTTTCAGAAAAACCAGAACCTGCTCACCCTGGTTTAGCATTTTTTGTATGTTCGGCAAAAGAATTTCGTCGATATTCTCACTCTCTATATCGATGAATTCTTCCTCCCCTTCTTCCTGAGAATTATGCTTTCTGTAAACGAATTTCCCTTTGTAAAGAATCCCCTGCAAAAGCTCAACCGGTCTTTTGTGCTCTAAAAGTAGCTTGCATCTTAGCCAGGCAGCTAATCCTTCCACTTCTCCTAAGACCGCTGAGAGTCCGATTATCTGAGGCTTATAGCCGGCATTAAGAACCTTGAGTAAAGCCAGCTCTAAAATCTGACCACGGGATGAATCCCCTATCATCTGCAGCTCATCTATAATCAGAAGGTCTATGTTTTTCAGAAGATCCAGATTCTTAAGCAGAAGCTGGTTGAATTTCTCATAGATCAAAATCCCCAGGTCGAAATCCCCTTTTTCTAAGTCCGAATCATACTCCCTTCTGTCCCGGGTAGAGATGGCTATTTTTATTCCCAGGCTTGAATATTTCTCCTGAAAATCAGCAAACTTCTCCTCGGCTATAGCTTTCAGAGGGACCAGATAAATCACTTTTCTCTGTTTGAAAATAGAGCTTACTGCTGCCATCTCTCCGCAGAAGGTTTTGCCTGAAGAAGTGGGAGCCGAGATTATCAAGCTTTCTCCATCTAAGAGACCAAACCGGGTAACGGCTAAAGACTGCAAAGGCAGAAGCTTATCCCCCTGGTTTTCCTCCCAGGTCTGGATTATCCTCTCTGGAATCCCATATTTCAAAAGCTTTTTTATTTCCATTTACCCCTCCGTGAAAAACAGTCTAAAGTCTAAAGGCTATAGGCTTAAAACCCTGCCTCTTCTCTGCCATAGGTACTTTAGCCAGATTGAGCAATCATCTCTTAGACCCTTCAACCCTTAAACTCTTTATCTTTTTTTATTAGTCATTCGTTATCCATCATTCGTAATTCAATATACTGCACATCTGTGCAGATGTCAAGGAAAAAATGAAGAATTTGTTTTTTTAACCTGCACGGAAATCACCTGACTCTTCCTGAACGAATTAAGGCCGTGAACTTGTTCTATATGGTCGTGTATCAGCCTAAAAATATTCGCGATACAGTTCAAGTATTTTCCTTCGCTCTTGTTAAAAATTTCACAAAAAACCTCTTGCCTGAAGAGAAGTGCTATGCTATATTTTAATCTGCATTTGCGTAGAAACTATGTAAATATAAGGAACCTTATGAAAATCAATTTGAAATACGGCGATACCTATAAGGAACTGAACCTTCCTGATAAAAACCTCTTAAAAGTCTTAGAATTAGAGAAAGTCCCTGGGCTTTCAGACGTTAATCAGGCAACAATTCAGGCACTGCAGAATCCAATTAAGAGCAAAAGACTTAAAGAGTTAGCTAAGGACAAAAAGACAGCGGTTATAGTGGTCAGCGATTTCACACGCGGCACTCCTTATAAGAGACCTGGGCACAATCTCCTTGTTCCTATAATCGAAGAGTTGAATGCTGGCGGCATTAAGAACGAGAATATCACCTTCTTAGTCGGAACAGGAGCGCACAGACCTCATACAGACAAGGAAAATAGAGATAATTTCGGGAATGAGATAGTTGATAACTTTAAGGTACTTAGCCACGAGTGTGATAAAGATTTAGTCTCCTTTGGAAAGCTTTCCACCGGGAATGAGCTTTTAGTCAATAAGCTGATTAAAGATTCAGATTTAGTAGTGATGACCGGGCTTATTACCACCCATTATTTCGGTGGATATTCTGGCGGCAGAAAGGGGATTCTGCCTGGAGTAGCTGGCAGAGAGTCCATCCGGGCAAACCATGCTATGGTCTGCAGAACCGGCGTTGGAATTGCCCAGCTTAAGGATAATCCCATCAATCTGGAAATGGAAGAAGCCGCTTCTAAAACAGGGGTTGACTTCTTAGTCAACGTAGTTATAAACGACAAGAAGGAAATAGTAAGCATCGTTGCTGGAGACTTGAAAGATGCTTTCTTTACAGGGGTGGAAGCCTGCAATAAGCTTTATAAGGTGAAAATTGACCACTTAGCTGATGCAGTAATCGCCAGTGCTGGCGGGTATCCCAAGGATGTTAATTTATATCAGACAATGAAGACGATGAATAATGCCAGGCAGGTAGTCAAAGAAGGCGGGACTATCGTGATGCTGACCGAATCACGAGAAGGGCTGGGCTCGGATGCTTTTGACAAATGGCTCTCCAGAGCTTCATCCTTGGACGAGTTACTCAGTACTAAGGAAAAAGATATCGTGGTGGGCGGGCATACCGCAGTGATTAACTCCAAAATCCTCAAGAGAAATGATGTATATGTCGTCTCCTCGATGAAAAAGGATTTCCTGGAGCAAAGGTTTTTCAAATATGCGGAAAGCTTGGAAGATGCTCTGGATAAGATAAAATCCAAGCACGGAGACGATTTTAAAGCCTACGTTATGCCCCAGGGCGGGCTGATCTATCCTTGCCTGGAAAAGGAACAGTCCAGAGGTCTTTGAAAAACCTAAATTTGCAGGGCTGGTCCGCCTTTGGCGGACTGCCTACGAGAGTATGTGTGATTGATTTGTCGTCCGAAAATGGATCCTTAGGTAGGTCGGGCACCTTACCCGACACAGTTCTCATTTGTCGGGGAAAAGATAAACTTTTAAAAAAGGAGTTGTCATGGCAGACGTAACCGTAAATGACGAAAAACTGAGTAAACTCTGTACTCAGGTGTTCGTTAACTTAGGAGTGCCACAAGCAGATGCAGAGGTAACCTCAGACAACTTAGTGCAGGCAGATTTAAGAGCCATCCCCTCTCACGGGGTTGCAAGATTGATGAGGTATGTCAACGGGATTAAAAACGGTAAGATTCTTCCCGGGGTCGAGCCAAAGATATTGAAAGAAACCCCATGCACCGCGGCGATAAGCGGAGAAAACGGTCTGGGCCAGCCAGCCGGTCTTTTCGGGATGAAATTGGCTATCAAAAAAGCTAAGGATTCAGGAGTTGGCTTTGTTACCGTGTGCAACTCTAATCACTACGGAATTGCCGGGTATTACTCGATGATGGCTATAAAAGAAAACCTGTGCGGGATTTCTATGACCAACTCAGCTCCCCTTGGCGTGCCGACTTTCAGCCGGGATATGATCATCGGAACAAACCCCATCAGCGTGGTCTTCCCTGCTGGCAAGGAAAGGCCCTGGGTCTTGGATATGGCTACCACTGTCGTTCCCAGAGGAAAATTAGAGGTGTATGAGCGTCTTGGAAAACCCTTGCCCTTAGGCTGGGCTGTGGATGAAAAAGGCATCCCCACTGCTGACACCAAAAAGGTTTTAGATAATATGACCAAAGCCGCAGGCGGCGGAGTTTTACCCTTGGGCGGCGCAGGTGAAGAGTTCAGCGGACATAAGGGGTACGGGATGTCAGTATTAGTTGATATCTTCTCCGGAATACTCTCCGGAGCCTGCTATGGCCCTTATGTCGATACCAAAAGAGACCCTTCCCAGAAATTCTCCAACGTGGGACATTTCTTCGGCGCGATAAATATCGACAACTTCATCCCTGTGGACAGATTCAAAACCACCTTGGACCGGATGATCACCGAGCTGAAAAGCTCCAACAAAGCCGAAGGCGAAAAAAGGGTCTTCATCCACGGCGAAAAAGAGTTTGAGAAATGGGAGTACTATAAGAAAAACGGCCTGCCCTTAGAGGAAAAGGTCTATACTCAACTGGAGAAGTTATCTTCGGAGATGAACATAAAGTTTGATATAAAATAAGCCGTTGAAACGTGACCGTTGTTCGTGACCGTAAAATAATTTTTGTATGGGCACGGTGCAAAGGTTGTTGTGCGGAAGCCGTATAATCAGTAAATAAGTCTCTATAATGAGAATAACATACACACCGCATCTAAAGTTTCGGATGAAAATGAGAGGTATCCCCTCTCAGTTACCCAAAAAGATTTTCAAGGAAGCAAAGGAACACTATTACGATAACTTAACCAGACATTATGTGGCTGTCCACAAACATAGATTTAATAGAAAATCGAGAGAAATTGCCGTAGCGTATGATAAAAAAGGTAAGATTATTGAAATAATCACAATTCACCCTTTAAAAATCTATCAAAAAACAGCCCGAATAAGTTCGGGGAGGTGGCGAAGAATATGAATAAGAAACCCATAATAAACTATGACTCTAAATCGGATATTCTCTACATTGTAGCTAAGAAGGGGAAAGAAGAGGAGTTTGTAGAGATCGCGCCTGGTATAAACGTAGAGCTTGATGACAGAGGTCAAGTAATTGGGATAGAAATCCTTAATGCTTCCAAATACCTGAAGCCCATTGCTAAACCCTTATATAAACATATGGAAACGGTTTAGCTGAACAGTTGTGTAGGTCAGGAGCCTTGTGCTCCTGAGACTATTGATTCATCAGTCCCGTAGGCGTCCGCCAGAGGCGGACCAGCCCCGCAAATTTGAACGTGATCGCTTTCCCATTGATGACTAGGCGGAGCAAGGTGCTCCGCCTACGAACTTACAAAATGTCATTCTGAAGGAGTCTCGCCGAAGGCGGACGACTGAAGAATCTTTTGAACTCACCCCTATACCCCCTCTCTTAATAAGAGAGGGGGTATAGGGGTGAGTTTAGTCGTGTAGGTGAGTCCCACAGTCGGGAGTGAGGTCATTTTCAATCTTCCTTTTTCCTTCTTCTATTTTCTGTTATGTCACATGCCCCTCAGGTCCCCCTGACCAATGTAAAAATTTTTGTTGCATATCTAAACAAGGCAAGTTATCTTTTCTTCAGATATATTTTAATTTTCATTCTATCAGGCACATTGAAAATTTCGTAATGTTTGTTAAATTATTTCGGCAGTCTCATACATGTTAGGATACAACTCTCTTCATAAACCCTAGGGGGTAATATGTCCCATCTTACCGCTTTTGAGAGAAAATTAAACCAGTTGTTTCTTGATAGAACATATGATTTGAGATCTAAGCTGGGCTTGAAAAAATGTGGTCCTAAACCTCATCCAAAGCGGGAGAAGATTGACAAGGCAATACAAACTTTACAAGACCTAGCCTCAAATATTTTAGCTAGCGGTTATGCAAAAAAGGAATTTGAAGAAAACGCCGGTCGGAAAAGGGGAAGGAAGATAGTTGGTAGAGGTTGGAAAAAACAGAAAGAATTATTTGAAAAATGGTTTCAAAGGGATTTTGCTAATCAAGACGAACTCGTTTACGTCTTTTGGAACAAGAATAAATGCCTTTATGTTGGAAGAACGGGAAATGGCGGATCGCGTCCGTCTTCACACTTTAACAGAAAAGACATGCCCAAGATAACGCGTGTCGATATTTATCCGGCTAAATCAAAAGTTCATACTTCAAAACTTGAATGCCTTGCTGTTCACCGTTTTGGACCCAGTGTAAACAAGAATAAGCCATCAAGAAAGAAGTGGACTAAAAAATGTCCATTGTGTGATATACATAGACAAATAGAAGTCGACTTAAGAAAGATTTTTAGAATAAAAAGGTAGGGCGTTGTGGCCTGACCATTCATTAAAACTGACTATTGTACTATTGTGACGTCAGGAGTTACTTCCTTACGCTGGTTGCTACACGGTTGTGAGGTGGTAACACCTGACAGCACATTAAAAAATTATACTTGCATCGGAAAATGACAAAGGTTATTTTGTTCTTGCGAACACTATGATAGGTTTTGGGTTATGGGTATGACAGGTCGAGATACGCGAACCAGTCGTTTCTTTAAGTTCGAAATATTTGTTAAATGATTTTGGGAGTTTAGTCTACATTTTTAAATTTACAAGGAAAGTGGCAATGAAAATTGAAGAAAATGTGAGAAAGAAATTTGAAGAACTGCTGAGTACTGGCCATCAACTAAAATCTGGAAATGAACATGGCCAAGTCCGTGGCGAACCACATCGACAAGAATGTATTGGTTGGCTTACGTCCGCTCAAAACCTCGTACATTTGGTAGTAAGTACTTCTACCAATCCTTACCGAGCATCAGTAGATAAAATATGTGACTCTAACCATGGATTAGTCGTCCAAAGGTCGGTAGGTGAAGTAAGCGTAATACTGGCATCGTTACTTAAGGATATCGACTCCGGGTTACTTACGTCTATCCAGGATCAGGCCAGGGCCTCTATCTTTGACGATTTTCTGGACCATGCAAAAGAATATGCAAGAAACAAGCTGACAAAGGAGGCTGGCGTCATAGCTGGCGTTGTCTTTGAAGACACAGTACGGACTATTTGCCGTAACGAAGGCATAGCAGAAAAAGGCAGCAAGCTTGATTCTTTGATTGATGAGCTAGTCAAGGCGGGAACCTTGTCACAGGTAAAAGCAAAAAGGGGGAAAGTTGCGGCACACGTACGCACAAAAGCAACGCACGCCCAATGGGATGAATTTGACATAGAGGATGTCAATACGACAATCGATTTCACGGAAGAACTGATACTGATGCATCTAGAGAAATAAGGTATAATAACATATCAATCACTCGTCATTAAGTTGCACAGACAGTAGGTCGGGCTGTTGAAAACTGCCCGACTAAATTTCATTCGTCGGGTAGTCCCGCCAAAGGCGGGACAATCCGACCTACTGCTGAACTCTGGCGTTAGCCCCTGGAAAAAGAACTCATATAAGTTGATGCAAGAGAATTTGTGATCAAACAGTATCCTCTATTGACTGAGAAAATAGATGTTATCATCATTGGAGCTGGCGCGTCAGGGTTAATGTGCTCAATTGAAGCTGGCAAGCGTCACCGTAAGGTGCTGGTTATCGATCATGCAAAAAAGCCGGGACGGAAAATTTTGATGTCCGGTGGCGGGCGTTGCAATTTTACCAATTACCATATAAATGCCGACAACTATATTTCCCATAATCCACATTTCTGCAAATCGGCACTCAGTCGCTACACTCAATGGGATTTTTTGACCTTGGTGCAGAAGCATCATATCGCCTTTAGTGAGAAGGCCCAGGGACAACTCTTCTGCGATGGCAGCTCCCGTGACATTCTGAACATGCTGTTATCCGAGTGCGACCAGGCGGGGATCTCTTTTCAAGTAAATTCGAAAATTGAAAAGATTGAACAGCTGGGTGAGCATCATTTCAAAGTATACAGCAGTCGGGGCAATTATATCTGCCAGTCGTTAGTCGTTGCTACGGGTGGATTATCCATACCCGCGATAGGCGCAAGCCCTTTGGGGTATGAAATTGCCGAGCAGTTTCACATCAAGGTCTGGCCGCGACGTGCCGGCTTAGTTCCCTTCACTCTTCAGCCCAAGGATAAAGAAAAACTATCAACCTTATCTGGTATTGCGGTTGATGCCGTGGTCAGTAACAAACGGCAAAGTTTTTCTGAAAATATCTTATTTACGCACCGGGGTTTGAGCGGCTCGGCCATCTTGCAAATGTCATCCTATTGGCACCCCGGCGAGGAGCTTACCATAAATCTGTTACCAGAGATTGATCTGGTCGATGTGCTGAAAGAACAGCAACAACAACGCCCCCAGCGGAAGGTGAAATCAGTGTTGGCGGAATATTTACCTAAACGTCTTGTGGCGATAATGGTAATGAGTGATCTGGCAGAAAGCCCGTTACGGACAATCTCTCACAACCAATTTAAGGAGATTTCAGCGCAGCTCCAGCAATGGACCATCAAACCAAACGGCACAGAGGGATACCGAACCGCGGAGGTGACCTTGGGGGGAGTAGATTGTAATGCGATTTCATCAAAGACTATGGAAACCCATCCGGTGGCGGGGCTATTTTTTACTGGTGAAGTACTTGATGTGAGCGGTTGGCTGGGTGGTTATAATCTCCAATGGGCATGGTCATCGGGCTGGTGTGCCGGACAGTATGTTTAGCGCGTCCGGGAAAATACGTTGTTCCTTA
>JAUYBY010000109.1 GCA_030692925.1 Candidatus Zixiibacteriota bacterium
GATAATGTAAATTATTGTGGGCACTTTCAGGGTTTTGAAGTTCTTTGAAATTTGAATAGGAATGGCATACCTTAATGGTTAGTGCAAAAATGAACCATTAGCCGTCCCCTACGGGGACAAGGAGGTATGCCATGAGAAGTATAGATTTCTCGGAGGATAATTTAGGGGTTCAGTGGCAGTATGTAAAGAGGAATCTAAGAGAGCTGGGGATAATGGACCGGTTTGTCGACTTTGACCTTGAGGATGATTTTGAGGCTAAAGTGCGAGGGATTATCCAGAACTTCATTCAAGAGAGCATATACCATGAGCTTACACTTCAGATAGGTGCGGATAGATACGAGCGGGCACAATCGAGGTTATCTACCCGTAAAGGAGAGTATGAGAGGTTTTTGACTACCACCTTTGGGACCTCTCAGATAAGTATTCCCAGGGCAAGGGTAGATTTGAAGATAGATTATAAGCTCTTTGACAAATACCAGAGGAGACATGAGAAGTTCGATAATATGGTTATCCTGTCCATGCTTTTAGGTTTTTCTACCCGTAAGCAGAGGAAGTTCTTTAGGGCATTTATAGGTGATGCGGTAAGCCAGACCACTGCTTCTAAGTTGCTTAAGAAATTAGAGGAGGGCTTAAAGGAGTTCAGGACAAGACCCATAGAAGACAAATACAAGTATCTTATCATAGATGGGCTTTGGGTCAAGGTGAAAGAGGAGCATATTCAAGAGAGGGTGATTCTATTTATCTTAGGCATAACCTTAGACAACAAGAAGGAGATCATTGGTTTCAAGCTGGCTAAAGGGGAGAGCGAGGAGGAGGTAGCTGCTTTGCTTAATGATCTTTATCGGCGTGGTTTGGAAGGGAAGTATTTAAAACTGATCTCCAGCGATAGATCCAAGGGTATCAGGTCGGCTATAAACATGGTCTATCCCTATGCCAAATGGCAGTTTTGTTACGTGCATAAGCTTAGAAATCTATCCAAAAATATCCGGCATAAGCAAAGACATCGGAAAAAAATGATGGGACAAGCAACGGAGATATATAAGGCTTCTTCCAAGATAGAGGCCATAAAAAGGTTCAATCGATTTTGCCTGGAATGGCAGGGAGTAGAACCTTATGCCGTTAAATGTTTCCAGGAAGACTTCTATGAGACCTTGGCATATTTTGATTTCCAGGATGATAAAAACCTCATAAGCACAACTAATCACCTGGAGAGAGATTTAGAGGAGTTTCGCCGGCGAATAAAGATCCAGGGTTATTTTAAATCAGAGAGAAGCCTTAATCTGTGGGTTTACGGCATTATAAGCCTATTTAGAGTCGATGAAAGCTTTACGACCCGTAGGGAAGAAGAACGTCAACCTAAGGTTATGCCAGACTATGCCTTTCACATTAAAAAAGAACCTAAATACCAAAGTGCCCATTTTTCTTGATATTACCTCGTCAAAGAGATTATTGACAAAAAGAGTATTTATGCTATATTTGGCATAGTAGATGGTGTTGGTTTTATTAAACTCCTCTGTGAGGTAAAAAATATTGCCGAAATCTTTGAGCAAGCTTTTTATGATTCTTCTCCTCTTAATCTTGTTGGGGGTTTTATTTTATGGGATCAAAGCAGGTGATTTCGAGGAAACCAGAGTCAACGGCTCCGCTTTATGCCTCTCATGTATTGGCATCGAATAATAGCCTAACCTATTGAGAGCCAGGCGATTTCGCGTAGATCACTTAACCAGAGGTAACAGCAATCGGAAATGAAAAGACGCTTTTTTCAGATAGGAAGTATTCTAATCTCGAACTCATATTTCGGTTCATTCTTTTACGGCAAAATCTATCAGGGATGGTTTAAAGGTACCTGCATCCCCTTTATGAATTGTTACGGGTGTCCTTTAGCCATAGCAAGCTGTCCTATAGGAACCCTCCAGCATTTTGTCATCATAAAAGCCGTCCCTTTTTTACTTATCGGTTTTCTCGGGACCATCGGTCTGGTAGTTGGGAGGATGACCTGCGGATGGCTTTGCCCCTTTGGATTTTTCCAGGAAATGCTGCATAAGATTAAAACTCCTAAGTTTCATCCCGGCAGAGTGTTCAATTACACCAAGTATTTGATTCTAATAGGCTTAACCCTTCTGGTGGCTTTTTTTGTAGGTGAACCCTGGCTGTGCAAGCTTTGTCCTGTGGGTACATTAGAAGCTGGGATACCGATCGTGCTCTGGAACCCAGGTGGAGATATTTTTACTCAAGGAGGGGCCGTTGTTTCCAGAATTGGACTTTTGTTTGATTTCAAGCTGGCAATACTTTTTGGATTTGTGGCAATGGCAATTTTTATTCACCAGCCGTTCTGCCGATTTGCTTGCCCTCTGGGAGCCATTTATTCGGTTTTCAACAAGATTAGTTTTTACCGGATCAAAGCATATAATGAGAAATGTAGTTTTTTTCACGAGTACCAGGAGACATGCCCGATGGAGATAAATGCCCAGCAAAACCCAAATGATAAAGACTGTATCCGCTGTCTGGAATGCACTAAATGCAAAAGCTTAGCTTTTAAACCTTTCTGGAGGAGGTGAGAGAAGGGAAGTCAACCAGGTCATCCAGATCCGGGATAATCATCATGTTTTGAGCAGTTGAATTTGGCATTTAAATTTAAAAAGGAATTTATATCAATGAAAAACGTTTTGTAATCTTTCTAACTTAACCCAGATTTTGTGAAAGGAGCTATTACCAGTATGCTGAAAAACTCAAAGCTTTCAGTGGTTTTCTTTCTGATTCTTTTGGCAGGTTTCTTCCTTATTCCAGTTAAAAGCAATTCTCAGGTCTCTTTCACTTATACTGCTCCGGTAACCCAAAAAAGTGGAATAATCGATAGTATCGCCTCGTTCAATTCAACTCTGACTAATACCGGCAGTGTAGCTGATACTTATGACGTGGATATGATTGAAAAACCACCTACCCCGGTTGAATGGTGGCTGAGGTTCTGTTCAAGCGGAATCTGCTGGGATTCCACCACCACCCATGCTCCCATTCCTGTCTCTCTAGGACCATCTGAATCCGGCGACATATTACTCGATATGAAACCCTATACCTTTGGCACTGGAAACGTCACCATGAGAATAACTTCGCGCACAAATCCCAGCTTAACAGATTCCATAACCTTTGCCCTTTATGTCCGACGCGGCGATGCCAACGGTGACGGGAAGACAACGGTTAGCGATGTAGTTTTTCTGGTTAATTATCTTTTTAAAGGAGGTCCAGCCCCTGTTCCCTTGGAATCTGGCAATGCTAATTGTGACACCAAGGTTACTGTCTCTGATGTAGTTTATTTAGTGAATTATCTTTTCAAAGGGGGACCTCCGCCCTGCGCCTGATGTTGTAGCAGGAAGGATTTATTTAGGACCCGCAGGTCGAAAAGATGTAGGGACAACCCTTCCATCGGCTTCGCTCAGGACGGTGAGTTTATCGAACCGTGTGGCTCTCCGCATAAGGGTTAGGACAGGGACAAGCCCTGTCCCTACAAAAGATCTTTCACCCTGCGGTTGATTGTGTAGTCTTAGCGATGGTCAACCAGTATGTCAGGTCAGAATTGTATGAGAAAAATAAGAACTGATCTTTTTATCCTGCTAATAACGAGCCTTTGTTTTTTTGTTCTCTGGTTTTTTCACGGTTGTTCCACCAAGAATCTACTTCGGAACGAAAAAGTCGGTTCGATATTTGTGCAGTCAGATACCTCAGGTGCGGATGTATTGCTGGATAATACCGTTACCGGCAAGCACACGCCGGATACTCTGTTCAACGTCAAGACCGGGAGCCATCAAGTCAAAGTGCAAATGAGCGGGTATCTATCTTCCCCCGGCTCAATTATAGTTGAGGTAAAGGAAGATAGCATAGTCTCCGCAAGCTTTACTCTGTTGAGCTTAAACTACGGCTCACTGCAGGTCAATTCCAACGCCGATGGGGCTGATATAGTTGTTGATAATGTACCCACGGGTCAGAAAACGCCCTATCTGTTCTCTCACGATATATCCACAGGTGCTCACATCATATCCATTTTTAAAAATGGATATTCCAACGATTCGCCTGCTAAGCAGTTGGTGAATATTTCTACGATTGACACTACAAGCCTGGTTTTCAACTTATCTCCTGCTACTGTTGGACAGAGCGTGGATAACATCACCCCGGATTTCAATCTGCAGGATGACTACGGGGAATATCTCAGATTCTATGCCTATCGCGGATACGTCTGCATCATCAACTTCTGGGCTTTATCCTGCTATTATTGTATGGTAGAGCTTCCTTATCTGCAACAGCTCTACTCCGAATACTCATCGGACAGTCTCAAGCTTTTCGGAATCAATTATGAGGATAGTCTGGATGTAATCCAGCAGAAGAGAACCGAACTGGGACTTGGTTTTACCTTGCTTAGAGGTGCTGGAACTACCGCTAAAAGCGATTTCGGTATTATAGGGACACCGGTTACCATCATAATTGACCGCAGCGGAAAAATTTATTACTATAAATTAGGATTTACTGACCAGGCCGATAAAATCCAGCAGGAGATGACCATATTCAGACAAAAATTAAATGAGCTTTTTGGCAGGTAAATCTAATCTCCGGTCGATTGGCTGACATAAACACAGGGAGGAAAATGCGCAACCTTATTTTTAGATTTGGGATAATCCTTTTACTTGTCGTTGTTCCTACCTTAATTCAGAGTGAGACAAAAATCTCCTCAGCTCCGAATTTTGTGGCAAAAGATTTAAGCGGCACCAAGGTCGAGTTGAAAGAGGTATTAAAAGGTGGTCCGGTTTTAATCAGTTTCTGGGCAACCTGGTGCAAACCCTGCATCAAGGAATTAGGAGAGCTACAAAAGGTCTATAAAAAATACCGGGAAAAGGGTTTTGAGATTCTGGCAGTGGACGTGGACGGTCCCAGGAGCGTATCCAAGGTCAGGTCAATGGTCAAAGGACTGGGCTGGGATTTCCCTGTGCTCTGGGACGAATCAAAAGACATTTACCGGAGCTACCAGGTTCTGGGCATACCTCATACGGTTTTGATCAATACATCCGGTGAAATTGTATATACTCACACTACCTATCGCCCAGGGGATGAGGAGATAATAAAAAAGAAAATCGAGGAATTGCTGAATAAACCGATTCAGCCAGCAGAAGAAAAACGGGGAGAAAAGAGTGAGAAGTAAGATATTTCCTCGTTTCCCAGATGTACGAACGTATTTCCTGCTATCCTTTTTATCCTCTCTGATATTTTTCATTTTCTTTTTTTCATTCTTTGCTCTTTATTCTCCATTAGCCCAGGATTTCAAGTTCTCCGCCAGCAATCAGCTTGAATATTATTTAAACAGCGGAACCAGTAAAGACATTTTCCACGACTGGTTTGATTTCATCGGAACGTATGATCTTTATCAAGCCGGTCTCAGATACGAGGCTCACCAGCCGGATGATTTCGGCAATACTTTCCAGGAATTTTCCTACAGATATTTCCAGGTCACGACAAAATCATTCCAGATAGTAGCGGGTAACTATTACGCTATGTTCGGGCGGGGATTGATTTTGCGCTCTTATGAGAATCGGGATTTGAGACTTGATAATAACCTGGAGGGTATAAAAGGTAACTTAAACTCAGGTCGGTTCGATTTAACGGTTTTAGCCGGCTCTCCCAGGGATGGATATAGAAGAATAAATGACCCCCTGCAGGGAGCAGACGGGAAAATGGTCGTGCCTAATTGTCTGACCTTAGGAGGATGCGTGCTCCGAACTGTTATCACCTTTTTGTCTTATTTCCGGCTCATCGGTGGAAATGCTAGTTTTTTTTTCCCACATTTAGATT
>JAUYBY010000009.1 GCA_030692925.1 Candidatus Zixiibacteriota bacterium
AACTTCAATCAGTCTGGTCTGGTCCATAACTGTGCGAATATAAGATATTGCGTATAAAGGCTCGATACCAGAGGAACATCCAGCGATAATACTTATAGTCCCGGCTGGAGCTATAGTGGTGACAGTGGAATTCCTCATAGGTATCTTTTTGTCGTAGAAAATACTTTTCCCCCAATTGAGGAAATTGCCCCTTTTCTCGGCTAACTCTGAGGAGTACTGGTGTGATTCCTTCTGGATAAAATCCATAACCCTGGCGCCTAATTCCAGAGCCTCATCTGAGTCATAAGGTATCTCAAGTAAAAGGAGCAAATCAGCCCAACCCATAACCCCTAACCCGATCTTCCGGTTAGCCCTGGTCATTTCCTCGATCTGAGGAAGAGGGTATTTATTGGCATCGATCACGTTATCCAGAAAGTGAACTGAAACTCTTATCGTTTTTTCTAATTTATCCCAATCAATCGAAGTTTTATCCTGCTCAACTTTCACCATTTTGGAGAGGTTAATTGAGCCTAAGTTACAGCTTTCATAAGGTAAAAGAGGCTGCTCCCCGCATGGGTTGGTGGATTCGATCATTCCGATCTTCGGGGTAGGGTTAGACTGGTTAACCCGGTCCAAGAAAATAACCCCTGGCTCTCCGCTTTTCCAGGCATGGTCTACTATCCGGTCAAAAACCTCTTTAGCACTGTATTTTACCGCTTGTCCATCCTTCAAATATGGCTTCTCTGTACGGGGGTTTATCAGTTCATAGTAATCATCCTCTTCCACTTTTTTCATGAATTCTTCAGTAACTGCCACAGAGATATTGAAGTTAGTCAGCTCTTTAAGATCGTCTTTACAGGAGATGAACTCTAAGATATCCGGATGGTCCACCCTTAGGATCCCCATATTAGCACCTCTTCTGGTCCCTCCCTGTTTAACCGCCTCAGTTGCCGCATTTATTACCTTCATAAAGGAGATTGGCCCGGAGGCCACTCCGGATGTGGATGCCACAACCGAATTCTTAGGACGGAGCCTGGAGAAAGAAAAGCCGGTACCCCCTCCGCTTTTATGGATCAGCGCGGTGTTTTTCACCGCATCGAAAATCGATTCCATTGTATCCTCAATCGGTATCACAAAGCAGGCTGAAAGCTGTCCCAGGGGTCTGCCCGCATTCATCAAGGTGGGTGAGTTTGGCAGAAAATCCAGTCTGCTCATCTGCGAATAGAACTCCTGGGTTAATCCGTCTATTTCTCTATCACTGGCTCCGTAGATTTTATCCACCTGGGCAATTGCCAGGGCTACTCTCCAGAAAAGCTCCTCCGGAGTCTCAACTATCTCACCCTGGTCGTCCTTTTTCAGATACCTTCTCTCTAAGACTTTGAGAGAGTTAGGAGTAAGGTCAGTTATCCCCTGCATCTTTTCCCTCCTCTCCTACGGATCTGTAGGTCCTGTGCGCTATTTTATTTTTCTCATCTATTACGAAGTCCCAGAAGACTATGGGGGCTTCTTTTTTCATTATCTTAAGCATCTCCAAACAGATCTGCCTGATCTCCCAGTGGGCTCTTTCCACGCATCTTACCTCGAAAATGTGCCTGAGCTCCCTGAAATTGGCAGATACGACTATCTCGGAGACAGTGGCATTCGGTAGAATATATCTGGCATCTTCTTTTGGCACCCCGGCTTTCACCATCTCCTCATAAAAATCTTTTAGTTCTAAAGCCGTTTTTCTAAATTTATCCTTGAAAGGGGTCTTCTCCACAGTGGGAGGGATTACGAATTCAAATTCTTTGGTTTTACCGTACTCCACATACCTCTGGCTTTCCTGAGAAGGGGACATAAGCCTGTGCCTTACCATCTCGTGCGTGAAAACCCTTGAGCCGCCTTTGATCCTGAAGGTGGCATATGCATGTTCTAAGACCGAATGATGCCCTTTCTGGATGACTTTTTTAATCAGCTCCTCAGTGGATGACGGTGGATTATAGCGGTGAAAAGAAAGATAACAGGTGCGGCAGGCTTTTTCAATCACGTCTTCAGCCTGCGGAGTTATGGCCATTAACTCAACTTTCATATTCTAAACCTTTTTATTGGACAGTTTTCCCTGTATATAAATCTGATTCAATTGGACAAAATTTATGGATAAAAAATTGGTGAGATATCACCAAAATTTTTCTTATCTTTGCAAATCCATTCTATCGTAAAGTAGATATGATGTCAAGGAAAAATTTTTATTTTATCGAAAAAAAACACAATATCTTGTATTTCAATAAAATATGAATATCAAAATGTAGAATTTTATGACTTTTTACAGGTTAAATTTCCTTCAGGTGAAAAATTCTTATTCTTTTTTATGGCTTCAGAGACTGCGAAGAGCAATTGGTTCTTTTTAAAAGGTTTTGAAATCAAAAAATCAGCCCCCTTTGCCTTTGCCTCTTCTTCCTTTGTCTGGGTTCCGCACCCGGTCATCAATGCCACTTTGACATAAGGATTTGCTGATTTAATCTCCCTGATGACTTCCCAGCCGGACATTTCAGGCATAGACAGGTTTGTGAGAACCAGATCGTAAGTTCCTCTCTTGAAAAATTCAATCCCCTGTTTTCCATCCACAGCTAAGGTAACTGAATGACCCTGTTCGCTCAGCATCTCCAGGATTATGTCTCGCATATTTTTCTCATCCTCAATTACTAAGATATTGGCTGGCTGAAAATCGATAACCGTGATTTTTTCTTCCTCCTCCCGGGCTTTCCTGGAAATCGGAAATTTCAACCAGATGCAAGTCCCTTTACCTAACTCTGAATCAACTGACATAGTTCCCTGATGTTTTAAGACTATTCCGGATGCTATGGTCAAGCCCAGACCCATTCCTTTTTCTCCTTTCAAAGTGAAGAAAGGCTCAAAGATTTTCGATTTGACCTCCTCTTTCATTCCAATTCCGTCATCTCTCACCCAGGCTAAGACATAATCGTTTTCTATCCTGGTGCCTAAGATGATCTTCCCTCCCTTTGGCAGCGCTTCTATTGCATTCAAGAGTAAGTTAACAAATACTTCCCTTATCTCCGAAGGGTTACCTGCAATAGGATTTATTTCTTTTAAGTCCATATCAATATTGATGTTAATCCCCCTGGCTAACGCTTCATCCTTCCACTTGAAACTGGTCAGTTCCACGACCTGCCTGAGAATCTTGTTCAGATCGACTTTAATGAAGATTGATCCCTGGCCGATCTTGGTATATTCCCGCAATCTCCGGATTATCTCCGCCCCGTCATTAGCTACCTGTTCGATCAGCATCAATCCTTTTATAAATCCTTCATCTTTAGCCTGTTTCAAAAGAAGCTCAGCCCTGCCAGTTATAATTCCAAGGATGTTGTTGAAATCGTGGACTATCCCTTCAGCCAGATCTCCTAAAACCCTCATCTTTTCAGACTGGATTAATTGTCCCTGGGTCTTTTTCAAATCCTCCAAAGTTTTTTCCAGGACTTCTGCCTGTTTTTTTACTTCCTGGTATAACTCTGCTTTTTCAATGGAGACTGCGGCATTCTGGGCGAATATCGAGACCAGTTTTAGATCCGCTTCATTGAATTTTCTTTCTCCTTTGACCATACAGACGTTCAAAACCCCTTTTATCTCATTCTTGACCTTTAGAGGGACCGATAAAGAAGAGGATATCTTCTCCTCCTTGGAGACAAAGTTTTTGAACTTATCCTCCTGCAATTCCTCTCCTAAGAGGAGCGGTTCACCGTGGGTCATAACCCAGCCAGCTACACTCTCACCCGGGTTCATCTCAGTATTTTTTATCTTCTCACTTGATACCCCATGAGCTGACACACAGACCAGCTTATTTTTCTTTTTGTCAAAGAGCAAAACAGAGCACCTGTCAGTCTGCAGGTAATCCCGCACAGTTTTGGAGATCAAATCTAAGATTAAAGAAAGCTCTATCTCAGAATTCACTAAGGTGCTGACTTCAAATAAGGCTTTAAGCTCTTGAAACCGTTCTTCCAGGGACTGCGACAAAACCTTTTCTTTGAAAAGTTCACCCCGCAGCTTTTTTATGGATTGCTCTTTAAAAAGAATGTAGGCTAAGAAAAGAAGAGATATGCCGGTAAACCCAACGAAGAGAAGATTGTAGGTGTATTCCGAGAGTTCCTTTTCATACAGATTTCTCACATCTGAATAGAAAATCAGAAGAAGAACAAAGGCAACCAAGCTCAAAAAAACCCCGGAAGTCAAAATCCAGAGATGCCAGTCTTTTCTTTCGATCTTTTTTATTTCATTCTGGATATTTTTCATACTCTTCTCCCCCTATTCTTTTATTTTCGGAAAAATAATAGAAAGCTTAATCAGGAGAAAGGCTTCTGACGGAATTGTCCTGATTGAATCCCAGATAGTGGAGTGTAAATCCTCAGGTTTATCTTTGACCTGCCAGAGGTGGAGCTATTTTGAAACCACCTTAGAGCTTTCCAGAAAAAACTGGAATTTTTTTCAGTCTGATGGCTAAAGCAGGGATGATGATTAACTGAAGAAAGATGCCCGGCAGCCCGGTGATAAAAGAAGCTTCTAAGAAAGAGATGAAACTTACTGGTAATTTGACAAAAGCCCCCATGATGAATATCCCAAGAGCAAATGCTATCCTGCCTGCGACCATTGAAACCAGCAGATTAACTATAAGAGGTGCCTTAAGATACCTGCAGAATAAGCCTATGGTAAGTCCATAAACCGGAAGTTCCGAAGCCATCAAAGGGACTGCATAAGGTGGTGGCATTCCGGTCAGGAAAAAGCTTAAGATCGGAGATAATAAACCAACCACAGCGCCACTTAGGGGCCCTAACAGGATTCCAGCGAGAAAGACTGGAAAATGCATCGGCGAAAAAATCCTACCCGCCAAGCCAAACTGATGAAAAAGAAAAGGAACGACTATTCCCAGCGAAATGAATAACCCGCTCAGGCTTATCTGTTTTGCAGAGATTCTCATTTTGACCCACAGGCTATGTATAAGGAAGGTTTGTCTATTATAAGTATCTTTTTAAATCCTTCCCTTTTTAATATCCTTTTTAGAGCTTTTTCAGCCGGCAGAATATCCCTCATGACCTCAATGTTCCCAGATGACCAATGATGCTCCTGCAACTCTTTGCTCCCCAGCAGATGAGCGATGAAAAGTCTCCCTCCCCTTTTCAGGACCCTATTAATCTCTTGTATGGCTTTAGCTTTCTTTTCAAAGTGAGGGAAAGAAGCAAAAGCAATCACATAATCTAAGGATCCCGGCAGAAAGGGAAGGTTCTCCGCAGGAGCACAAATCAGGAAGATATTTTCATTCCGATGTTTCCTCCTGGCCTCCAGCAGCATCTGTTCAGATAAATCTACCCCAAAAACCCTGCCTTTCTTGCCGATGGCTTTCAGGATGTGGGGAAACAAAATACCAGTCCCGCATCCCAAATCCAGAACCTGTGAACCTTTCCTGAGTCTGAAACTTCTGAGGAGTTTTTCCAGTTTATCTTCAGTCTTTAAATGACAGAGCCGATCCCATTTGTGAGCATACCTGTCAAAATATTCTCTTTTAGACATAATTAAATAGTAACAACTCGTAGACAGTCCGCCAAAGGCGGACCAGCCCTGCAAAAATAAACGGTAGTCGCAAGTCCTACGGTGGCTACGAGCCAGCCAGCCCGTATGAGCACCAGACGTAGTCTCCGGCTTCTCGGACTTTAACTTGCGGTTGAATAACTCACCCTTAATCCCTTTCTTATAAAGAGAGGGAATGCCTTCCCCTTCTCTTTTTAAGTCGAAGATCCCGCCAAAGGCGGGGAGAAGGGGCCGGGGGATGAGTTCAAAAGCACCCGTAGGGCGGCTACCAGATTATAACATACTAAATAGTGATTGTGCCCTCAGATTTTAATAATATCCCCGTGATCTCCGCCATATTGCTTTTCTTTCCAACCTTGACTTTTTCCGTAAGCCCGTAATAATTCAGGCAGGTGGAGCAGGAAAGTACCTCTACCCCTGAATTTTCCAGGGAGACGAGTGTTTCAAGATAGATCGAGCCTTCAGAGACCAGCTTTACTGCGGAGGCATAGAAGATCAAAAATTCAGGTTTCTTTTCCGAACTGACCAGACTTCTCAAAAAATTCCCCATCAAAAGAGTGGTCAATTCAGTTTCTCCCTGACCCATTCTTTCATTGTTTATGATTATGACTTTTCCCATACCTTCCTTTGAAAATGTTTTTCTTTGTAGGGGTGGGTTTCAAACCCACCCTTACAAAGGTAGGTCAGACATTCCTGTCTGACTATAGTTATGGAACAGACAGGATGTCTGTTCCACCAGAAATCAAAGATGAAACTCTATTACATCTCCATCCGTTAGAACCTGGTCCCGGTGCACCATCTGCCCTTCATATTTACCTTTTCCCCAGATCCTGGCATATTTCAGATTATGGGCAAAATCCTTGTGAATGATAAAAGCAGCATCTAATACGTTCTGCCCCTTTTTCAGGATAACCGGATTAGTATAATCAGCCGGCTTTCCTGGTTCCTTAGTATAAACTCTTAGAATTTCCAGCTTCTCGAAGGTCTCCCTTTTCAATTCCTCCAGACCCTGTTTTTTTTCAGCGGAAACAGAGTATAAGGAAAAAGATGTGCTGTATAGCTCCTTTATGACCTCCCAGTTTTCCGCAGCATTTTCCAGATCATTTTTATTCCCTAAGATCATAGTCTTTTTGCAGATCTCACCCACCTGCAAAGCCACGCCTTTTTCATCCCCGCACAGCCTGATTTTTTTCTCCTCCAGCCTTTTCTTGACCATCTCTAATTCAGCTAAAGGGTCATCTAAGCTTAAATTTATCACCAACCAGACTAAATCTGAATTGCGGATCAGACCCAGCATCCCGCTTTCTAAGAAATCATGGGTGATGGGCGGCGTATCGATCAACTGAATCTGGATATTCTCGTAGGGCATCATACCGGCTAAAGGCTTCTGGGTAGTAAAGGGAAAAGGTGCCACCTCAGGCCTGGCATGAGTCAACGAAGCCAAGAGCTGGGATTTGCCTGAATTAGGAGAACCGATTATAACCACCTGTCCTGCCCTTTCCTTTTTGATATAATAAAGGTCTTCCCTTTTCCCTCCTTTAGTTTTTTTCTCCTGGTCCTTTAATCTGGAGATCCTGGTCTTTATGTCAGCCTGAAGCTTCTCAGTCCCCTTGTGCTTAGGGATGGTCGCAAGCATCCCCTCTAAAGCAGAAAGCTTTTCCTCGACAGTCTTAGCCTGCTTGTACTTCCTTTCAGCTTCTAAATATTGAGGAGTCAAATTTGCCGGCATAAAGGTTCCCTTCAAACAAAAATATATCGAATCAACTGGAAAATGTCAAAAGCAAATGAACGACTGAAGAATTACGGATGACTGATTATGAATGACGAATCAAGAAAAAGAAGATTTCCTTGCTCCCACCGTGACAGGTTAGGACCGAGGTTTTTCCCTCTCCTTGCAGGAGAGGGTTATGGTGAGGTCAGGGTTCATGCGGGAATTGGAATTCCCGCATACTATCATATACCTTTTCTTTCATCGGTCATTTCCTGCTTGTGAAATCATAAATCTTTTTTTATCTTGCCCCAAGTTTACCTTATCCTGTCAAGCAATCCCCGTAGGGGACATGCTTGACCTACATAGATAATATGCCTCAACTCAACCTCTCCAGATTTTCTAACTTCCTGAAAAGCTACGATTACCGGATGTGGATACTTTTCTCTGGCTGGATGGCATCTGCTATGGGATTTGCGATGGTCATTCCTTATATGAGCATCTACTTTCACGACCAGATGCAAATCCCTATGACCCAGGTCGGGTTTCTATTTGGAGCAGGAGCAATTGCCCGGGCTTTTTCTGGTCTAATTGGCGGACATCTTTCAGATAAGCTCGGCAGGGTGAAGATAATGGGCTTTGCCCAGTTTGCCAGAGGTATCATCTTTATCTTTATGGCTGGGCTTGCTTTTAGAGGTGGCAGTTTTGCGCTGTGGTCTTTAGCTCTTATCCTTAACTGGTTGTTCGGGGGATTTTACCAGCCAGTTGCCAATGCCATGGCAGCAGACATAGTCCCTAAAGAAAAAAGGGTGGAAGCTTACAGCATCCTGCGGGTGGGTGGCAACACCGGCTGGGCTTTTGGACCGGTGATTGGCGGATTTGTCGCCTCAGCTTCTTATCCTCTCCTTTTCATCATCGGCGGGGTTCTAACCTTCATCTCCTCGGCGTTAATACTTTTCTTTCTGTCTGAGTCGGTCAAAAGGGACTCTGCAGAGGAGAAATTTTATTTTAAGGACCTTATCAAGCTGAAGGATGACCATCTTTTTCTTCTCTACTGCTCCATTTCGATTTTACTTTTCGTGGTAATCGGTCAGTTGGTCTTGACCATATCGGTTTTCTCAGTTGATTATGTGGGAATTACAAAAGCGCAGTTGGGTTTTCTATTTGCGCTTAACGGTCTGATTGTCGTTCTGTTTCAGATTCCGGTTGCCAAGTTCACCCAGACAAAAAATCTGATGCGGGTTCTTTTCTGGGGAAGCATAGGATATGCTACAGGGTATTTCTTAGTGGGATTTGCGCATAGCTTTGAGTGGCTCTTTTTCTGTATGCTTTTGATCTCTCTTTCGGAGATCACAGTTCTTCCAGCTTCAGTCTCTATAGCCGCCAATCTTTCCAAGGAAAAGAGGCACGGCTTGTATATGGGAGGTTATGGCCTTGCCTATGCCCTGGGCTGGTCAATTGGACCTTTGGTCGGCGGGGTTTTAATCGACCTTTTGGGTAAAAAGCCGGTCTTGCTCTGGGGACTAATCGCTGTTTTAGGAGTTGCAGCTGCTTTAGCTTATACCCGACTTGAAAAAAAGCTGCCCAAAGATGTGATTTTGGCTTCCGCGAATCAGCCTGAACAGGAAATAATAAGGTAGATGAATTGTCTGGGCACAGTATACCTTGCCCGATCGCGTAGGGGCGGTCGATAAAGCCTTACGACCCGTAGGGAGTTTACCTCCGCCCGAAGAAGAGGGTGGAGGCAAGCTCCACCCAGCTCGACGATGCTGGGACAGGGGTTGAACCCCCTGTCCCGACCTTTTTACGGGCAGGAGTTCAACTCCTGCCCGAGCAACATAAAATTATCAGGGCAGACACGAAGAGACTGTTGCTTAACTCCTGAAAAACCCATATCCATTCAGGAGACGTGAATGTAGGGACAGCCCTTGTGGCTGTCCGTATTAGGGTTAGGACAGGGACAAGCCCTGTCCCTACAAAAAAATTCACCTAAAAAAGACTTCGGCAACAGTCTCCG
>JAUYBY010000042.1 GCA_030692925.1 Candidatus Zixiibacteriota bacterium
TACCGCGATAATAACACAATTGTTTTGCCCGTCTTCTAAAACAATTTTTAGAGCATTAATAGCAGTAAATGTTTTTCCTGTTCCAGTCGCCATTTCGAAGTATCCGATTTTTCCATTTTTTATCCAATTCCCAATTGCCTCCTCCTGAAAATAATAGAGTTGCCGGGCTTGTTTCCCCCTTATTTTTACTGCAGAAAGCGATAGTTCCGGGTCGATTTCGTTCACGAATTCGCTTAGATTTTCTGGGGAATATTGAATTAGCCGTCCCGGTAACTCATATCTGGTTTTTCAAGTCGATACCCACCCGCATAGGATACCTGCTGGACCTATCCATTCGAGAATTAGAAAGAATTTTATATTACGAGTCATATATCGTAATCGATCCGGGTAATACCCATCTGAAATATAAAGATATCATAACTGAAGATGAATATCAAGAATTAGAAGGAGCGGGAAAGGAATTTGTTGCCCAGATGGGAGCTCCAGCCATACTGGAGCTTTTAAGGCAAATCGACATCGAGGAACTTTCCATCCAATTAAGGACCCAGGTCAGGATAGAGACTTCAGCCCAGAGGAAAAAAGATATCTTAAAGAGGCTTAAAGTAATAGAATCGTTCAGACAGTCAAGCAATAAACCGGAATGGATGATATTGAGAGTAATTCCTGTAATTCCACCGGATCTAAGGCCTCTGGTTCCGTTGGAGGGTGGAAGGTTTGCTACCTCGGATTTGAATGACCTTTATCGCCGGGTAATTAATCGTAATAATCGCCTGAAGAAACTAATAGAGATAAAAGCTCCTGAGGTTATCCTCAAAAACGAAAAAAGGATGTTACAGGAGGCTGTAGATGCTTTACTGGACAATGGTAGAAGAACACAATCGGTCAGCGGTGATACCAGGAGACCTCTGAAATCTCTATCCGACCTGCTTAAAGGCAAACAGGGCAGATTCAGACAGAACCTCTTAGGTAAAAGGGTGGACTATTCAGGCCGGTCGGTAATTGTTGTCGGCCCTGAGCTTAAACTTCATGAATGCGGAATACCTAAAACTATGGCTCTGGAGCTTTTCAAGCCTTTTATAATTAAGAAATTAGAGGAAAAAGGGTTCGTCTCCACGGTCAAGTCAGCCAAGAAATTTGTGGAAAAAGAAAAGCCAGAGGTGTGGGATATCTTGGAGGAGATAATCCAGGACCATCCGGTACTTTTGAATCGTGCGCCTACCTTACACCGCTTGGGTCTTCAAGCCTTCTATCCTTTATTAGTTGAGGGTAAGGCTATCAGAATACATCCCCTGGTATGCTCAGCTTTTAACGCCGATTTCGATGGTGATCAGATGGCAGTACATATTCCACTCTCTTTTGAGGCACAATTGGAAGCCAGAGTCCTGATGCTTTCGGTCAATAACCTCTTGCTTCCCTCTAGTGGCAGGCCTGCGGTAGCACCCTCTCAGGATATCGTCCTGGGCTGTTATTACCTGACCAAGGCAAAACCTAAAGATAAGGGAGAGGGAAAGACCTTCTCATCAGCGGAAGAGGTTCTTTTCGCTTTAGAGAATAAACTAGTCGGGCTGAATGCACTAATCAAGACCAAGCTGAATAAAGTTAAATCACAAGAAAAAGCCAAGGAAGAGCTTTTTGTTTTAGGAAATAAAATCATTGAAGCTAAGGATAGGATTGAGATAGGTGAAAATGATAAAAGGAATGGAAAGAAATCAGGTTTAGAGACAACGCCTGGCAGGATTATCTTCAATCTGATTATTCCGGATGAACTGGGTTTCTTTAATGACCTGGCTACCAAGGGCAAATTAGAAGAGCTGATTGCCAGAGCATATCGTGAATTAGGTAATTACCAGACAGCGGTTCTTTTGGATAAGATGAAGAATATCGGTTTTGAATATGCAACCTTAGCCGGAATCACTGTGGGGATCGATGATCTGATGATTCCGGAAAAAGAGAAGGAAGAACTGATAGAAAGAACCAGTAAAGAGATAGATAAAATCCAGAGACAGTATGAGAACGGAGTAATAACTAACGGAGAAAGATATAATAAAGTAGTCGATGCCTGGACTCATACCACCAATGAGGTAGCTGAGGCGATGTTCGAAGGGTTGAAGAAAGCTGAGAATGGGTTTAATCCCGTTTACATGATGGCGGATTCCGGAGCCAGAGGCAGCAAAGATCAGATAAGACAGCTGGCCGGAATGAGAGGGTTGATGGCTAAACCTCAGAAAAAGATCACCGGTCAGATCGGGGAGATCATAGAGTCTCCGATCACCTCTAACTTCAAGGAGGGATTAAGCGTTTTGGAGTACTTCATCTCCACTCATGGAGCCCGAAAAGGGCTGGCCGATACTGCCTTGAAAACTGCGGATGCCGGCTATCTCACCCGCAGGCTGGTGGATGTAGCTCAGGATGTGATCATCAACGAGGTCGATTGCGGAACGATTTTAGGTTTGAACGTCGGAGCTCTAAAAGAAGGTGAAGAAGTCATCGAGTCTCTGAAGGACCGGATTTTAGGAAGGGTAGCCTTAGAAGATGTCATGGATCCGATCACCAGTGAGAACTTGGCTGTGGCTGGCGAAGAGATCAACGAAGAAGCTGCTGCCCGGATTGAGGAGAGTGGCATTGAGACGGCGAAGATAAGGTCCGTTCTGACCTGCGAGTCCAAAAGGGGAGTCTGCGCTAAGTGCTATGGCAGGAATCTGGCCACCAACAGGATGGCAGACTTGGGCGAGGCTGTCGGGGTAATGGCAGCCCAGAGCATCGGAGAGCCGGGCACCCAGTTGACCTTAAGGACTTTCCATATCGGAGGTACAGCAGCTCGAATTACTGAGCAGTCAAAAGCTACTGCTAAAGCCGAGGGGAAAGTAGTTTTTAAGAAAGTTAAAACAGTTGCCAGAAAAGATAGTGAAAAAACAGCGTGGATAGTTTTGAACAGGGATGGCGAGATTAGCCTGGTGGATGAACAGGAAAGGGTCCGGGCTAAATATAATGTTCCCTACGCAGCCATTTTAAGGGTAAACGAGAAGGCACGCGTTCAAAAAGGAGAGGTCCTGTTCGAATGGGATCCTTATAGCAATACCATACTTTCGGATTACAGCGGTAAGGTGGAGTTCGTTGACCTGAAAGATGATGTTACCTTCAGGGAAGAGCTGGATGAAACCACCGGACTGCGCCAGCGAGTCGTTATCGAACATAAAGATAAAACTCTCAGGCCTCATATAACCATACTGGACGAGAAGGGAAAAAAGGTGGGGAATTACTCCATTCCTACCAGGGCATATCTCCTGGTGCACGATGGTGATAAAATTCAGGCTGGTGATTCCCTGGTAAAAATCCCCAGGGATATCTCCAAGACCAGAGACATAACCGGTGGGCTTCCACGAGTGGCTGAGCTTTTCGAAGCCAGAAAGCCAAAGGATTTAGCTATTGTCAGCGAGGTAGATGGGATGGTGGAGTTCGGCAAGATAGTCCGGGGAGCCAATCAGGTTTATGTGCAGGGAGATCAGGGAGAGAAAAGAGAATACCTGATTCCCCACGGCAAACATTTAAGAGTCCATTCAGGGGACCTGGTGAAAGCTGGAGACAAGCTGTGCGAAGGTCCAATAGATCCGCATGATATTCTAAAGATTAAAGGTGCGAATGCGGTTCAGGAATATCTGGTCAACGAGATTCAAGAGGTCTATCGACTGCAGGGAGTGAAAATCAACGACAAGCATATCGAGGTTATCGTCAGCCAGATGCTGCAAAAAGTAAGGGTAGATAATGTGGGAGATACCAATTTCCTCGAAAGCGAACAGGTGGACAAGATAAGATTCAGGGAGGAGAATGAAAGAGTGATCGCGGAAGGCGGCGAGCCAGCTACTTTCCAGCCTCTGCTTTTGGGTATAACCAAAGCCTCTTTGACCACGGACAGTTTTATCTCCGCAGCCTCTTTCCAGGAGACTACCAGGGTATTGACCGAAGCAGCCATTTCCGGGAAAACTGATTACCTCTTAGGCCTGAAGGAGAATGTCATAATCGGTCGTCTTATTCCTGCAGGAACCGGTCTGGAATACTACAGGAATATTCAGCTTAAAGAAGAAGAAAAAGTTGAGGCTGAAACAAGTATCGTCAAAGAAAATGCTTGACAAATTTTGAATTGGTTTTATATTGAAATTTTATTTTTGCTGGACAAGTGTAACGAAGCACAAACCGTAAGAGTATAGTTCAGGCAGATTAGCCTTAAAGGAGAGGAAATTGCCAACCATAAACCAGCTCATAAGAATAGGCAGAAAGGAAGTCAAAGGAAAAGAGAAAGCACCGGCTTTGCTGGGCTCTCCTCAAAGAAGAGGGGTATGTACCCGCGTATATACCAGCACTCCCAAAAAGCCGAATTCGGCTTTGAGAAAGGTAGCCCGGGTCAGGCTGACCAACGGCATAGAGGTTACCGCCTACATACCGGGGGAAGGGCATAACCTGCAGGAACACTCGATAGTCTTGATAAGAGGCGGGAGAGTGAAAGACCTTCCCGGTGTCAGATACCATATCATCCGCGGCACCCTGGATACCAGCGGGGTTGGAGATAGGAAGCAGAGCAGGTCCAAATACGGAACTAAAAAACCAAAAAAGGCTGCTTGAAAAGTTAAAAAATGGCTAGAAAAAAAAGAGCGACGAAAAGAGAGCTGTTGCCGGATCTCAAATCCGGAAGTCTGCTGGTTACCCAGTTTATGAATAACCTGATGCACCGGGGTAAAAAAAGTACCACCCAGCGGATATTTTTCGATGCGATGGAGATCATAGCCAAGAAGGCTAATCAGCCAGGCTTAGAGGTGTTCCAGAAAGCTGTCGAGAACGTAAAACCTGTTCTGGAGGTAAAACCCAGAAGGGTGGGTGGAGCTACCTATCAGGTACCGGTCGAGGTCAGGTCAGAAAGAAGGACCACCCTGGCAATAAAATGGATTATATCGTATGCCAGGTCCAGGTCTGAAAAAACTATGGCCGATAAGCTGGCAGCTGAGCTGATTGCCGCTTCAAAGAATGAAGGAAGCTCCATAAAAAAGAAAGAGGATACCCACAAAATGGCAGAAGCCAACCGGGCTTTTGCACATTTCAGATGGTAAAGTGCAAAATCGAAGAATTGTTAGTATAAAAGTAAACCAAAATTCAAAAAATAAGGAGCAATTAGCGTAGATTGAGATTAGGGTTTTACAAGATTTAAAAAATCGAGTAAAAATCTCTAAACGAGGGAACGATAAAAACCTTTCTGACCAGCGGTTGGTCAAGAAAGGAAAAGATAAAATAGAGTTGGAAACATTAAAATACGGATCAGGTCTAAAGCCTCCACTTGCTTAGTGGGATTCCGTGTTATTAAGTTTTCCACTGCGGGAGAGTAGAAGTAGAGGTTTTTTTTATGCCAAGGGAATACCCCTTACAAAAAATTAGAAATATAGGTATAATGGCTCACATAGATGCCGGCAAAACCACAACCACCGAGAGGATTCTCTATTATACCGGGAAAACCTACAGGATGGGGGAGGTGGATGAGGGAGCTGCGGTTATGGACTGGATGGAGCAGGAAAAGGAAAGAGGTATCACCATCACCTCTGCAGCCACTACTTGCTACTGGAGAGAACATCAGATAAACATAATCGATACTCCGGGACACGTCGATTTCACGGCTGAGGTGGAGCGGTCCTTAAGAGTGCTGGATGGTGCCATCGCCATTTTCTGCGGGGTGGGAGGTGTGGAGCCGCAATCTGAGACGGTCTGGAGGCAGGCGGATAAATATAACGTTCCCCGTATCGCTTATGTCAACAAAATGGACCGGGTGGGAGCAGATTTCGAAAATACTCTACGGATGATGAGGGAGAGGTTAGGAACTAAAGCAGTTGCCATACAGATACCAGTGGGTCAGGGTGAGATGTTCGCCGGGATAATAGACCTGATCGAGATGAATTACCGCATCTACCATGAGGAGACATTCGGAGCAACTTTTGAAGATCAACCGATCCCCAAATCGTTTATGGAAACAGCCAGAAAGAAAAGGGAAGAACTTTTGGAGGCATTGTCAGATTATGATGACAGGTTAATGGAGAAGTTTTTGAGCGAAAAGCCGATCGAGCCGGAGGAGATAAAAAAAGCTTTGAGAAAAGGAAGTCTGGATGCGAAAGTGGTCCCGGTATTATGCGGCGCTTCCTTCAAAAATAAAGGCGTTCAGAAACTACTGGATGTGGTAGTCGATTATCTGCCTTCTCCAGTTGACCTGCCTGCGGTCAAAGGGGTCAACCCGGAAAGCGGAGAGACCGAAGAGCGGAAAGTGTCAGACGATGAGCCTTTTTCCGCACTGGCTTTCAAAATAGTAAGCGACCCGTTTATTGGTAAGTTGACTTATTTCAGAGTTTATTCCGGCTTTACTAAAGTGGGGACCGTGGTGTTGAATGGCAACAACGGAGAAAAAGAGAGATTAAGCCGGATCTTAAGAATGCACGCCAATCAAAGAAAAGAAATAGAAGAGGTTTATGCCGGGGATATCGTCGCAGTTGTGGGATTGAAGAGCGTTTCGACCGGTAATACGTTCTGCGACAGGGATCATCCCATAGTCCTGGAGAAGATGGTCTTTCCTGAGCCGGTGATCGCAGTGGCGATAGAACCCAAGACCAAGACTGACCAGGATAAGCTGACTGGTTCTTTATCGAAATTGTCTGACGAGGATCCGACTTTTAAAGTAAGTTTTAACGAGGAGACCGGTCAAACCATAATCTCAGGAATGGGCGAGCTTCATCTGGAGATTCTGGTCGAGCGAATGCTACGGGAGTTCGGGGTAAAGGCTAACGTGGGCAAACCTCAAGTGGCTTACAGGGAGACCATCTCTATTCCGGTTGAGGCTGAAGGAAAATTCATCCGCCAGACCGGGGGAAGAGGTCAATATGGCCATGTTAAGTTGAGATTGGAGCCATTGACTTCCGGAGAAAAATATGTTTTTGAGAAAAAGATCTCCAGCGGGGTTATTCCCAGGGAATATTTCTCTGCTATAGAAAAGGGGATAAAAGAAGCTATGAGTAACGGGGTTCTGGCTGGTTATCCTATGGTCAATATCAAAGCTATCCTTTATGACGGCAGTTATCATGAGGTCGATTCATCCGAGATTGCTTTTAAAATTGCAGCCTCGATGGCATTTCAAGCGGGTGCCAAAAAAGCTCTACCTAAGCTTCTGGAGCCGGTAATGGACGTGGAGGTGGTTGTTCCAGAAGAGTATATGGGCGATGTGATTGGAGATCTAAATGCACGGCGGGGCAGTATACTCGGTATCCATCCCCGTGCAGATGCCCAGGTTATCTCTGTTCTGGTACCGCTTTCCGAGATGTTCGGTTATGCAACCAGGCTAAGGTCTCTGACCCAGGGCCGGGCAGTTTTCAGTATGGAATTCACGAGATATCAGGAAGTGCCTGAGAACCTGTCGGAGAAAATCTTAACCAAGGTAAGGGGATATTAAAGAATGACTAATAATAATTTGGAGGTAAGCTAAGATGGCCAAGGCGAAGTTTGTGAGGACCAAGCCGCATGTAAACGTTGGGACGATCGGGCATGTGGATCATGGGAAGACCACCTTGACTGCGGCGATAACCATGGTATTATCACGCCGGGG